>CBINCZ010000186.1:0-5526 GCA_966249295.1 uncultured Gemmatimonadales bacterium | reverse complement strand
GCCAGCAGCCAGCAGCCAGCAGCCAGCTCTCAGCTCTCAGCTCTCAGCTTCCCTTCCAGCTTCACCGCCTCGTCCGTCCTTCCGTCCCGATACTTCACGATCACCGGGGCATAGATCGAGATGCCCTGGGCGGCGGCGGCGGGGTCGGAGGCAGGGCGGCTGCCGGGGACGACCACGGCGCCGGGCGGGATCTCCAGGGGCTGGCCGCCGTCCCCGCGCCAGGTGCGATTGCGCACGATATCCACGATGCGCGTACTGCCGGAGAGCTGGACGCCCGGCGCCAGCACGGCGCCACGCCGCACAATGGTGCCCTCATAGACCCCGGCGTTGCCGCCAACAAGCACATCATCCTCGATGATGACCGGCAGGGCGCCGGCGGGCTCCAGCACACCTCCCAGCTGAGCACCCGCCGAGAGATGGACTCGGCTCCCGACCTGGGCGCAACTGCCGACCAGTGCGTTGGAGTCCACCATCGTGCCTTCGCCGACCCATGCGCCGACGTTGATGTACGACGGGGGCATGCAGATGACGCCGCGGTCGAGGTGGGCGCCTGCGCGGATGGTGGTGCCGCCAGGCACCACCCGCACGCCGTCCTCGGCGCGGAATCCACGCACCGGCAGCGTGTCGAAGTCGGTAAAGCTGAAGGGGCCGGCTCCGGAGACATCGCAAAGGCGCCCCAACCGGAAGGCCAGCAGGATGCCCTCCTTGACCCAGCGGTTGACCCGCCAACTGCCCTCTGCGTCCCGCTCCGCGGCTCGCACCAGCCCATGCTCGAGGGCGCGAAGCAGGTGCGCCACGGCGGCCCGCGCCTCACGCCGGCGCTCAGGCGGCACGTCGCCACTGTAGGTCGCCAGCTCCTCGCGGAGGGTGTTGATGTCGGATTGGACCGGAAACACGTTGGGCTCCTTGTTGGCGCTAAGCGCTAACCGCTAAGCGCATGGCGCACAGCTCGCCAAGCTGCACCGCTGCGCCCGCGGCGCCTCGGATCAGGTTATGGCCAAGCACGACAAATTGCACGTCGAGCACGGGGCAGTCACGAATCCGCCCAACGGAGACTGTCATGCCTTCGCCCAGTGCGCAATCCAGCCTCGGCTGGGGACGGTCGGGTCGGGAATGGAGCACCAGGGGATGTGAAGGCGTGGACGGGAGCTCGCGCGCAATGGCCGGCGCACGCCACTCGCGCAGAACCCGGCTCGCGTCTGCCGCTGTCGCACGCTCCCGGAAGCCCGCCGACACGGTCATGAGATGTCCGTCAACGACCGGGACCCGGTTGACATGCACAGCAGCGCGAATGCCGGCCGCGGCAACGCCATCGTCGCTCAGCGTGCCGAGCAGCTTGTTCAGTTCCCGCGGGATCTTTTCCTCTTCACCCTCTATGAACGGGAGCACGTTGCCCAGGAGATCGAGACTGGACACCCCGGGATACCCCGCGCCCGACGCCGCCTGCAGCGTGGTGATGACGAGCCGCTCCAGGCCGAATGCCTGATGCAGTGGCGTGAGCGCCAGCGCCAGCGCGGCCGTGACGCAGTTGGGGTTGGTGACGATAGCACCCGGCCAGCGCGTCTGCTGCTGTTCGAGCAAGGCCAGGTGGCCTGCATTCACCTCGGGGATCACCAGCGGGACATCGGCAAGCATCCGGTGCGCGCTCGCATTCGACACGACCGTGACGCCCTGGGCGGCAAGCTGTGGCTCGATGAGAGCTGAGAGCTGCGCGCTGAGAGCGGAGAAGACAAGTGGTAAGTCGGCGGGAGGCGAGTCTCGCGTCACGAGTCCGGAGACCGCGTCCGGGATGGGTTCGGGCAACCGCCACCGCACGGCATCGGCGTAGGGCCGGCCCGCACTCGCGCTGCTGGCCACGAGCGCCACAGGCTTGAACCATGGATGGTCGGCGAGACGAGCCACGAGCACCTGGCCCACGGTCCCGGTCGCGCCGAGGACGGCCACGGGGACGCGGGACGCGGGACGCGAGACTCGTGGGTCGCGACTCGTGACCCGCGACTCGTGACCCTCGACCCTCGACACTCGACGCTCGACCGTCACGCGGAACACCGCACCTCCCCCGCCTCGCCCACAAACTCGCGGTGCAGCGCCTGCAGCAGCCTGACGCTCTGCTCTGAGGGCACCGTGAGCAGCAGGCGCTGTCGCGTGGACGAGATCCGGATCGGTGAAACATCCGTGCTGGCAAGAGCTCCGGCCAACTGTGCGTGACGTCCTGACTGCAATGCACCGACGACGATGACCGCATCACCGGCATTCGACGCCACACTGATCAGCTGGAATCCGGCCAACTCGATTCGCGCCTGCACCGCTGCCGCCGCATCACGCGCCAGCACGAGCGACACACGCGTGCGGTGTGGCTGTCGGCTGACCGTAACCGCGGCGGCAGCATCCACCTCCCGCAGCTGCCTGCAGAGGGCCGTGAGTGCCCGGCGGTCCACCGGCCGGACAGCCTCTGCGGTCAGGAGGGCGACATCCCGCCGCAGTACGACGGCCACGTGCTCGGTTGGCATGTCGCTCACGACCGTACCGAAGGCGTCATCCTGGAAATGGGTAAACCGGAGCGGCACCTTGCCGAGTCTTGCGACAACGGCCGCACGCGGATGGCAGATTCGCGCACCGGCGCGGGCAAGACTCACGAGAAAGTCGTGGCTCACCTGCGCCAGCGGGCGCGCGCCGGGGCAGAGCTTGGGATCGGCAGTGTGAAGTGCTGGGATGTCCTTGACCAGCTCGCAGGCACCGCCCAGCGCGCCGGCAAGCGCGACGGCAGTGAGGTCGCTCCCACCTCGGCCAAGTGTGGCGAGCCCGCGCCGTCGCCGAGCCTGGAAGCCGGCCACGACGGGTATGGCACCGGCGGAGAGGATCAGCCGGATGCGCCGCGGCTGCACCCGGCGAAGCCGGGCCGAGGCCCAGTCGCCAGCCGCGACCAATCCTGCCTCGCGGCCATCGAGCGCTACCGCCTTCCGGCCCAGCCGCTCGATGGCGGCAGCCAGCAGCGCTGCGCTCACGATCTCACCCGCGGCCACGACCCGGTCCGCGGAACGGCTGGCACGCCGGGCACCGACGTCGCGCACCAGCTCGAGCAGGTGATCCGTGACCCCTCGGCGCGCACTCGCCACCACGACGACTGGCACGTTGGCGGCGCATTCGACGACCTGCTCGGCCGCGGCGCGGATCCGGGACGGTGAGGCCAGCGCCTCACCGCCGTACTTTCGGATGATTACGGGAGAAGTCATGTAAAGAAAACGCTCCTCGGCCGCGTGGAGCACGAGGAGCGTTCACTCGGCTGTTTAGTTCTTTGTTTTCGCCCGGTGGGGCGCGGCGGGAACAAGTGGCCATAAAGCGACCGCCGTTTCGAACGCGAGAGTTTACGAACGCCTCCCGCGGGTGTCAAGGGGTACCGGCAAGCTGGCGGCAGATGCGCATGTACGCCCGGACGCCCTCCTCCAGCTCATCCCGGGAGATGCGCTCGTCCAGGGTATGGGCAACCCGGATGTTGCCCGGACCCAGCTGGAATCGCTTGCCCCAGCCGGTATGGAGCGGCAAGTCGCTCGCGAAGCGCACCGCCGTCGTCTCCCATCCATCCAGCCGCTCGCCCAGATAATAGGGCAGTTCGGCGGGGAAGGTGATGGACACATCGGCATCGGCGAACTCGAGGATCTGTGCCTGCAACGGTTCCGACGGGCCCACCGTGCGCACCAGGACTTCCGCACCCGCATGTTCGGGGATGACATTGGGCGCGTTGCCGCCTGCAATAACGCCGATGTTGAGCGTGGCCGGGCCGAGCACGGGATCAAACGGCAGGCGCATGTGGCGGAGACGATCCAGCACGGTGAGCAGCTTGAGCACCGCCGACCGTCCCTCCTCGGGATAGGCGGAGTGCGCTGGCTCGCCCCGCACCTCGACCCGCACCAGCAGCGATCCTTTCTGCGCGATGCAAAGCAGCCCTTCGGTGGGTTCGCCATTCACCAGGAAGCGCCCCTTGGGTTCAAGCGCCGCGGCCGTGCGGGCACCATCGGAGCCACGCTCCTCGCCGACCACGAACAGCAGCCCGATCCGCCGTTCGCCTTCCTGGGCCAGCCGCTCGGCGGCAATGAACATGGCGGCGGCCAGGCCCTTGGCATCGCAGACACCGCGGCCATGGAGCATCCCGCCTTCCTCACGCCACGGCACATAGGGGGGCACGCAATCCAGGTGGGTGGAGAGCACCACGACTGGCGGCTCCCGGAAGGCGTAGAGGTTATCCCGCCCGTCGGACACCGGCTGGCGGATCACCTTGTAACCGGCCTTGTGCAGCAGGCCATGGAAGTATTCGACCACCCGGCCTTCTGAAAAGGTCGGCGATTCGATCTCTACCAGCGCACGGGTCAGTTCAACGACATCCATTACACTCGCACCACCCCTTCATCAGCCAGCCGCGCAACACGCTGGCCTTCGGTGACATTCACCAGCCAGAGCAGCAGCGCCCCGACCGCAAAAAAGAGGATGATTGACAGAATGGCGTACCGCGCCTCATGGGTTGCGGCCAGCACGACGCCGTAGAAGAACGGGCCGAGGATGGCGCCGAAGCGCTCGAAAATGGCGTAAATCCCGAAGAACTCGCCTGCCTTGTGCCGGGGAATGAGCGTCGCGAACAGCGAACGGCTGAGCGCCTGTGTACCACCCTGGACCATGCCCACCATGAACGCCAGGGCGTAGAAATGGAAGGTGGTGCGCATGAAGTAACCCATGATGCTCACCACGCCGTACATCGCCACACCGATAAGGATCGAGCGCTTCGTGCCGAGCCGCGACGCCATTGCGCCAAACAGGAAGGCAAAGGGAATCCCCACGAACTGCACCATGACGATGGCGCCGATCAGGGCGGTCTGGGGCACGTGCGCGGTGGACGCGGCATAGAGCGGCGCCATCCGGATGATGGTGTTGATCCCGTCGCCATACAGCGCTGCGGCGATGAGCATGAGGAAGGCGTAGCGGTAGAGACGAAGCTCGCGGAAGGTCTCGCCCAGCCGCGTGAGGCTCGCCCGGATGGCCGCACCGGCGCCAAGTGATTCGTCCCGCTCGCGAACGAGCGGTGGCTCCGGCACCCGGCGAAACAGCGGGATGGCGAACCCCGCCCACCAGATGGCGGTCGCCAGGAAGGAGAGCCGGGTCGGGAGAGTGCTGCCCTCGGGCCCCGGGTGAATACCGATGAGGGCCGGCTTGAGGATGACAGCGAGGGCCAGCACCAGCAGGAGGCCACCCCCGAGGTAGCCGATGGCATACCCCGCAGCCGAGACCCGGTCCATCTCGTCATCCGCGGCGATGCCGGGCAGGAGAGAGTCATAGAAGACGAACGACCCGCTCACGCCGAGGTTGGCGATGGCGGTGGTGAACACCGTCGCGCCCACCACCCAGTTGGAGAGGCCGCTGCGCAGGTGGCTGCGCATGGGCAGCATCAGCATCCGGCGCAGCCGCTCCCCTGGCTTGTCCTCCGGGTTGTAGGCCAGCGCCCAGTCCAGGTCGCGCTTGGTGAACCAGGAGGGCACG
>CBINCZ010000185.1:0-5544 GCA_966249295.1 uncultured Gemmatimonadales bacterium | reverse complement strand
CGCGCTCGAGCTGCACCGTCTCGTTGGTGTGCGGGTGATACCAGAAGGTGCCGGCATCGGGCAGCGCAAAGCGATACTCGAACTTCCCGCCGGGCGCCACGGTCGGCTGGACGTCCTGCGTCCCATCCATCGGGGCCGGCAACCGGAGCCCATGCCAATGGATGGTGGTGGGTTCGTCGAGCTTATTGGTCAGGCGGACCACAAGGGTATCGCCCTGGCGGGCCTCGATCACGGGGCCCGGCACCATGCCGTTGTAGGACCAGCCGTCCAGCGGGGCAAAGCCGCCGCCGATATCCCACGGCCGAGCCGCCGCCTCCAGCTCCACCACCACCTCGCGCCCCGGCGTGGTGACGAGCGGCGTGTACTCGTAGGTGCCCAGGTTCTGCCGCGGTTCCGTCTCGCAATGACTGTGCATGTCTTTCCCCCTGAAAGTGTTCCCGCTGCCGTTGCTGTTGACGGGAGACAAGCTACGGATCGGGGGGCGGCGCCGATTGAACGAGACAGCTGATTCTCTTGAATAAACCTGCTATCCCGGTGGCTGGGCTTGCCCCGAGCGTCGCGAGGGGTCGCCTGCTGCCGGGGCGAAGGGCGATGGGATCTCGAACCACTCCCCCCGCATCATGGCGGAGGGCGGGATCCCGAACATCTGATGAAAGGTGCGGGTCAGGTGGGCGGCGTCGGCAAAGCCGGCGGCGTGGGCGGCGGCCGAGATGGTCTGTTCCCGTCCGATGACCAGCATGGCGCGGGTGAGCTTGCGCCAGAGCATGTAGCGGCGGAAGGGCAGTCCCACCTGTTGCTTGAACAGGTGCGCAAAGCGGCTGGGCGAGAGGAACGCCAGCTCGGCGGCGTCCTCGACCGACATGCGCAGGTCGTCGGCCTGGCGGATGTGGGTGAGGATCCGGGTCACCCGGTCATCGAGCTGGCGGCGCGGGGGAGTGCCGGTAGTGAGGGACTGCATGCAGTGCCGTACCAGCGCGCCGATCTCGAGCCCTTCCAGCGGGTGCTGCAGCGAGCGCCGCAGCTCCTCGGCGCAGGGCGCCACCCGCGCCTCGGGCACGATCGTGATCCCATCGCGCGCGGACTTCCGGAGCCAGACCCCTTCGGTTGACTCCGGGTCCACGAACAGCATCGCGCCGGTGGCGCCATTGCCATCATAGGAATGGGTAAAGTCCGGGGTGACAATGACGCCGGTGGCCATCTGCCAGTCGCCGGGATCGGAGCGGATCCCCACGGTGCCATCCACGGCGATCACCACCTGGATGGCGTGATGGTCGTGGGGCGGTACGATCCCCTCGCTTTGGCCGAGGGCCATGAAGCCGTCATCCCAGATGAACCAGCGGACGTCGCCGAGCCAGCGGGAAGGTTTGGGATCGGTGCTCATGGGGTGGCCTCGGTCGAGCGTCGGGCGTCGAGCGTTGAGCGTTGAACTCGGAGTTTACATCAATACGTCATTGCGAGGCCCGAAGGGCCGAAGCAATCGGGTGGCCAAGCACGTCATTGCGAGGAGCGCCCAACGGGCGCGACGAAGCAATCGGGTCGTCGCGCATGATGGCACGGCTCGGCCTCGCAACCATCTACCGCATCGGCGGAGTGTTAGGATCTGCTGATCAGCGCCGGGTGATTGGCACGCAACCACTCGATCACCCGCTCCCTCAGGTCGACGGCAATCCTGTATACCTCTTCCGCCTCGCTGGGCGATGAGGTTCCGGCGTGCTCATAGTTGCTCCGATTGCGCTTTCGCCGAACTCCGTCGAGAGTGGCGACGGTATCGTGATCAAGCGCGATCGTGAATTGCAATGAGAGTATGGCACGCTCGTGAGCTCGCTGCCGGTCAGGTCGATAGCCCGCAGCGGCAAGTGCGAGCAAGGAAAGCTGCAGGGCAGCATTGTACGCAATGCCAAGTCGCCAATCCGGACTAAGCCGCTCGATCGCTGCATCGTCGAGATCGCGATTGACGACCGCTAGCAGATCCTCGACTTCCTCAGGGCTTGTCCGGTGCTCGGTGAGCCAGCGGTTGGCCAGCCATGTCTCTAAGCTCATCCTCGCTCCCAATGAGCATGATCTTGGGCCGGTCGAGAATCCGGGAGACGAAGTGCTCGCCTTGACGGAGCCGGTCCCTGAACTCGGTCGGTGCGTAGATGGTGGGATTGATCTCGCGCGCCAGGCGCCCCTGCGCTGTCTGCAGCGCCGGTATGACGTCTCGTAACGTAGCGTCGCCGATCACGAGCAGATCAATGTCGCTCTCGGCACGCTGCGTTGCCGTCGCAACCGACCCATAGATAAAGGCGAGGATGATCTTCTTCTCATTCGCGAGCGGTGCCAGCGAGTCTCGGAGTACGTCGGCGATACCGGCAGTCTTGGCGAGAAGCCCCACGATTTCCTGGTAGACCGGCGAGCGGGCGTTGGCGCTGAAATACACCTGCTTGCCGTGCTGGCGCCGGTCGACGAGGCCGGATTCCACAAGCCGGCGGAGCTCCCGCTGGACCGCACCCATGCCGGCGCCCGTAAGTCGAACGATTTCACGCAGATAGAAGCTGTCGCCCCCCCGGCCGAAGAGAAGGGCCAGGACAGCCCGCCGAGTCTGCCCGAAGAGCGCTTCCGCGATCATGTCCGGCTCGCGCATCGTACTCATAATGGGTTCAAGCGCACCTATAATGGGTTTGTACGTACCCAATATGGGCACAATATCTGGCGCTGGCAAGATTCTTGGCCGGGCGGACTCAGAATCCGTCAGGTTATTCCATTTGGCCGAGCCGCCGAGCGACGCGAAGGGCCGCCGAGCCGCCCTTGACCAGCCGACCGCCGTATTGTACAGTATACCTGTACAAGTCATGGGGAGGCCTGCATGGGCATCAAGGTCAGCTATAGCCATGCCCGCGAGCATCTTGCGGAGATCTGGAACGAGGTAGAGGACAGCCGGGATGTGGCCGTCATTCAGCGCCGGGGGCACGAGGACATGGCACTCATTCCGGCTGACGAACTCGCCAGCCTGCGCGAAACCGCCTATCTGCTGCGTTCGCCGCAGAACGCTGCCAGGCTCCTCGCAGCGCTGACCCGCGGCCGACGGGGCGGCACCAGGTCACAGGATCTCACCGAGTTACGCCGGGAATTAGGGCTCGACGAATCGGCCTGAACGGTCTACGTGGACTGACCTTCCCAGCATGCCTACCCCAAAGCGGGTTGCCGCGCTTCAGGACGAATTTCGCGAGGATCTGCGCTTCTGGGTCGAGACGAACCGGAAGACCGCTCTCCGCATCCTGAACCTGATGGAGGCCATTCTTCGGGATCCCTATAGCGGCATCGGGAAGCCGGAGCACCTCAAGCACCTCGGCGGCAACGTCTGGTCCCGCCGCATTAATGAGGCCGACCGGCTGGTCTATGAGGTATTCGACGACCGGATCGAATTTCTGCAGGGACGCTATCACTACTGATTGTCTCCGCGGCGGCCGCTGAGATCCGAGTCATTGGAATCCGCCGCAGAAGCGCAGAGACACGGAGACTCCACTCGACGCGTCATTGCGAGGAGCGCCCGCCGGGCGCGACGAAGCAACACGTCATTGCGAGGCCCGAAGGGCCGAAGCAATCGGGTCGCTGCGCGAAGATCGATGTTCGCGCGACTAAGAGTCGCGCCTCGGCGCTCCGGAATCGCCTGCGGCGATTCTCGCGGGCAGGATCGTGCACTGACGCAGCGATCTTCGTTCGGCTGAGTTGCCCGCAGGGCGACTCCCCTGCGCCGAGCCGCGGCTCACAGCCGCGGGTAACCGCATCGGCTGGCCCGCTGTGAGCCCGCTCGTCCCGCCGCCGTCTCCATCCACCGGGTTGACCAGACTCTCGGAGATCAGCATGTCCCGAACTGCCTTGATCGTCGCCCTGGCCCTGCTCGCCGCCGCCTGCGGCACCGAGCCGTCCGACGCCGTCACCGCCACCACCGACAAGTCCATCTACTCGACGGACCAGCCGATCCAGGTCACCCTGACCAACACGTCGTCCAAGAGCGTGATCTACGAGGCCTGCCCCGAACGCTGGGACCACAAGACCAGCATCGGCTACACCCGGTTCGAGGAGCTGGAGATGTGCCCGCAGACGATCGTCGCCACCACGGTCCCGGCCCATGGCTCGGCGGAGGTCACCTACACCTTCCCGTCCGGCCAGGCGCTCGGCACCTGGCGGATTCCGATCCCGGTGCGCTTCGCCGGCTCGACCGAGTCCAGCGAGATCCACACCGCGGACTTCGACATGGTGGTCTTTGCAGGCTCGCGCGCGGGTCAGTGAGGCGGTCGGCGCCGCTCAGCCACCGCCGAGCACCTTCTCGAACCAGAAGTGTGCGTACGGCTCGTTGCTGTACGGCGCGATCTCCCGGTAGCCATGCTTGCGGTACAGTGCCTGGGCTTCCGCCAGTGCCTTGTTGGTGTCGAGCCGGATGGCAGGGAGACCGCGCCGTTCCGTCAGCTCTTCCACCCGCTCCAGCAGGCGTCGCCCGATGCCGAGGCCGCGAGCCCTGGGCGCCACCCACATCCGCTTGATCTCGCCGTAGCCGGGCTTCCACCGGAGGCCGGCGCACCCCACCGGTTCCCCGTGCAGCCATGCGACCAGGAACCGCCCCCTCGGCGGGACGAAGTCGTCATCGTGCGTGGGGCTCTGGCCAGCATCGAAGCCCCCCTCGAATCGCTCGTTGATTTCGCCGAAGTACGAATCGAGACAGTAGCGCGCCGCCGGCGAGGTGGGCGGCTCGAACGCGATCTCGACCGAGGCGCTGATCAGCAGTCGCTCGACCGTGGCCATCGCGTCCAGCAGCTGCTGCTGATGCGCCGGCGGCAGCCGGTCGAGCAGCGCACGTGCGGCGGCATTGGACTTCCGGTTGAGCCGAGCCAGTTCCCGGCGCCCAGCGGCCGTGAGTGACACGTGACGCACCCGGGAGTCACGGCGGGCACCGGTGGTGCGGACCAGCCCCTCCTGCTCCAGGCCGCGCAGCAGCCGGCTCAGGTAGCCGGAGTCGAGCCCCAGGATGGCGCGGAGGTGCACCACATCCTGCCCCCTGGCGCCGATCTCGAACAGCAACCGGCAGGCGGCGAGGGAGCGGGGCGTCTCGAGAAAATGTGCCTCGAGGGCCCCCACCTGGCGGGTGACCGTGCGGTTGAAGCTGCGGACCTGCTGGACGCCGGACATATCTGACTTTAGTCAGATAACGTCAGGCCGGCAAGGGCCCGTGCAGATTTCCATCGGGTGCCGCCCCACGACCAGCGCGCCCGTGAAGGCCGGCCTCACCGCCTCCATGAACGCGCTCAAGCCAATCGGCGGCGGAACCGCTCGCGCCGCTTCTCGGCTTCCACGTTCCGGTCCTTGGGTGGCGCCGAGGTCTCCAGATCCTGGAGCAGCCGCGTCACCGCCTCGCTGATCTCATCTACGGCGCGGTCGAAGGCGGGCGCGTTGGCTTGGGACGGTCTGGTGAAGCCCGACACCTTCCGCACGAACTGGAGCGCGGCATCGCGCACCTCATCCGGCGTGGTGGCGGGCTCGAAATTGAAGAGAGGGCGGATGTTGCGG
>CBINCZ010000184.1:0-5553 GCA_966249295.1 uncultured Gemmatimonadales bacterium | reverse complement strand
TCAGCCTGCCAGCTCCGGAACGTGATCATGCCGCTGAACGACACGAAGTGCCCCAGCTCGAGCGCGACGTCGAGCAGCGCCGCGCCGCTGCTGTAGGAGTGCATGATACAGCGGGTGGCGGCGTGCTCGCGCAGGATGGCCATCATGTCGTCGTCCGCTTCGCGCGAGTGGATCACGGCCGGCTTCCCTGCCTCGGCCGCGATCGCCAGCTGCTCACTCAGCGCCTGGCGCTGCAGCTCGCGCGGCGAGTGATCGTAGTGATAGTCGAGTCCCATTTCGCCGGCGGCAACCACCTCGCCATGGTGCAGGCGCTCCCGCAACCACGCAGCTGAGTCCCGCGTCCAGCTGGACGCGACGTGCGGATGCACGCCGGCGGTGGCGGAGAACCGGGGATTGCCGTGCGCCAGCTCCAGCGCACGGTCCGACGAATCCTGGGCGTCGCCGATCACCACCACATGCGCCACACCAGCTTCCCACGCGCGCACTGCCACCTCGGCGCGGTCCGGATCATAGGCCGGGTCGCCAAGGTGGCAGTGCGTATCGACCAGCACGCTCCGGGACCCGTGTGGGTCCGCCGCCGGCGGGCGGCGGACGGCTGCCCCTTCTTCCTGGTTCCGCGGATGTGCTCGGCCGGCCACTTCTCCTCGATCCACATGAGCAGCGGGCTGGCGATATAGATGGACGAGAAGGTGCCCGTGGCCACGCCGAAGAGCATCACCAGCGCGAAGGGCCGGATGACCTCGCCGCCCCAGATGGTGAGCGCGATGAGCGATGCCAGCGTGGTCCCGTGAGTCAGCACGCTGCGCGGCAAGGTCTCGTTGACCGAGCGGTTGAGGATGTCCTTGAAGCTCGCGTCCTTCATCTTGTGGAGGTTCTCGCGCGCACGATCGAAGATGATGATCGTGTCGTTGAGCGAGTAGCCCACCATGCTCAGGATGGCCGCGACCACCGTGAGGCTCACCTCGAGATGCAGGAACGAGACGAAGGCGATGGTGGCCAGGATGTCATGCGCCGTCGCGAGCACGGCCGCCACGCCGAAGCGCCACTCGAACCGGAATGCCAGATAGGCGAGCACCGCGAAGAACGAGAGGAAGATGGCCAGGAACGCCTTGCTCCGGAGCTCGCCTCCCACCTTCGGGCCGATCGCCTGCTTGTCGCGAATCTGATAGTTGCCCTGGCCCAGCGTGGCATCGAGCGCCCGGGTTACTTCGGTGGAGACCGACTGGGTATTGGTGGAATCGGTCCCGGCTGCCGCGAGCCCGGCCCGGATGACGTATTCCTGGTCGCTGCCGAAGGACTGGATCTCGGCGCCCTTCACGCCCGCCTGGTCCAGGCCCGCGCGCAGCTTGCTCACGTCAACCGGCTGGTTGGCGCGAATCTGGAGCATGGTACCGCCGGTGAACTCAACGCTGTAGTTGAGCCCGCGAACGGCCAGCACGATCAGCCCCGGAATGACAAAGAGCGCCGTAAGGAGGTACGCCCATTTCCGGAGCGCGATGAAATCGTAGTTCGCGTGGGCAAAGAATCGGGTCATGGTCAGATGCTCAGCGTTGCCATCTCGGGCCGGCGCTGCAGCCAGAGAAGGAAGAAGGTGCGGGTGACGAAGATGGCGGTGATCATCGAGGCCACGATGCCGATGATGAGTGTCACCGCGAAGCCCTTGACCGGGCCGGTGCCGAACTGGAAGAGGAAGAGCGCCGTCAGCACCGTGCTCACGTTGGAGTCGACGATGGCGTTCATGGCGTGCCTGAACCCTTCATCCACGCTCAGGCGCACGCTCTTCCCGTGCTGCAGCTCCTCGCGAATGCGCTCGAAGATCAGCACGTTGGCATCCACCGCGATGCCGACCGACAGCACCAGGCCCGCAAGGCCCGGCAGCGTGAGCGTGGCGTCAAGCGCCGCAAGGCCCGCCAGGGTGAACAGCAGGTAGAGCATCAGCGCCAGCACCGCGAGCGCGCCGCTCAATCGGTAGTACCCCAGCATGATAACGATGACGAGAAGCGTGCCCACCAGCCCGGCCGTCATGCCGCCCCGGATGGAGTCGGCGCCGAGGCTGGCACCCACCTGGCCTTCCGCCACGATCTTGAGTGGACTAGGCAGCGAGCCCGCCCGAAGCGTGAGCGCGAGGTCGTTGGCGTCCTCGATGGACTTGCCCTGCAGGGTGATGCGGCCGCTGCGCCCGATCTGGTCCTGGATGACGGGCGGCCGGCCCTGCACCTCACCGTCGAGGATGATGGCCATGTAGTCGCCGATGTGCCGGCCAGTGGCCTCACCGAACCGACGGCCGCCCGCGTGGTCCAGCTCGAAATTCACCACTGGCCCATTAGTGATCGGATCCAGCTGCGCCTGCGCATCTACCAGCCGGTCGCCGGTAACCATGGCGCGGTTCTCGAGCGCATAGAGGTACCGGAATGGCGCGACCCCGATGCTCACCGGCTGCGAGCCCCAGAAGAGCTGCACGCCGCGCGGCAGCGCACGCTCTACCTCGGGAACCTTCAGCAGGCTGTCCACCCGGGGATAGGCCGTCTCCTGCACCACGTACTCGCCGGGCATCTGGCCGGACGGCTGGATCAGGTCCTCGAGGATGCCGCCGGTGATGCTGGTGGTGTCGGCCGCGGCCGAGTCGGCCTTGGCCGAATCGGCACGAGCCGTCGTGTCACCGCCGAGCAGCTCCTGCACCGCGGACGGCTTGGGCTTCTCGCCCGGCGCCGCCCCGGTAATGCCGAGATTCCGCAGGGCCCGGTCCATGGCAGGAAGCGACTTGTCGAGCGCGTTGGTTTCGTCGGTGAGCCGGAACTCGAGGAAGGCGCTCTGCTGGACGATTTCCTTGGCGCGATTAGCGTCCGTGATGCCGGCCAGCTCCACCACGATCCGGCTGTCACCCTGCTTCTGGATCAGCGGCTCCGCAACACCGAATTCATCGATGCGCTTCCGGAGCACCTGCAGGGCCAGCTCGATGTCGCGCTTGACATCCGAGCTTACCTGCTTGCTCTGGTCCAGCTCCAGCTCAAGGTGCATGCCGCCCTGGAGGTCGAGACCGCGCTTGATGGGAACGCGCGTCTCCACGGTGTCCTTCATGACACCGCTCGCGGTGCGGACCCGCGTGGTAATGGAGCGTGGGAAGAGGAAGTACCCGCTTGCCACGATCAGCAGGCCGATGATGATCAGCCGATTGCGAATGGAGTCGAACATGGCCGCCCAGAAGCGCGGGCCCGGGGCCCGCTAAGGTTTCCGTTGCACCCGGGCAAGTGCTGCCCGGGCGTCGGCGCCATCCTGCGCCAGTTGTGCCACGAGATCGTCCGCCGACTGGAAGCGGCGGATGTCCCGCAGGCGAGAGACCCAGGTCAGGCGCACGCGCTCGCCGTAGAGATCGCCGGCGAAGCTGAAGAGGTGCGCCTCGAGCACGCGGGCCGCGTCGTCAAACGTGGGCCGCCCGCCCTGGTTCATCATGCCGCCGAAGCACCCCTGCCGGGTCTCCACTTCGACGGCGTACACCCCATCCGGCGGCAGGAGCTTCTGCGCCGGGACATCACCAATGTTGATGGTGGGTACGCCCAGGGTGCGACCCCTGCCCGCCCCACGGCCCACCACTCCGCTCACGCTGTATCGGCGCCCCAGCAGGGAGGCGGCCCCATCGAGATCTCCGCCGGCGACCGCACGCCTGATACGGGTGCTGGAGACGTGACCGTTGCCGGCATCCACGGCCTCGACGACGTCCACCGGGAATCCGTACTCGGCGCCCAGCGCGCGCAAGGTCGCCTCGTCGCCGCTGCGGCCCCGGCCAAACCCGTGGTCATGGCCGATGACCAGCGCCGTCATGCCCAGCCGCGCCAGCAGGACCTGCTGCACGAACTGCTCGGGGCTCAGCGACGCGAGCGCGTGGTCGAACCGCAGGATGACGACCCGGTCCACCGGCGTGGTGGCGAGGACCTCGATCCGTTCCGCGCCGGGCGTCAGCAGTGGCGGCGCGGCGCGCGGATTCACCACCTGCAGCGGATGGGGCTCGAAGGTGACGACGATGCTCTGCGTCCCGGCCGCCGCTGCCCGCCGGCTGATTTCATCGAGCACCGCGCGGTGCCCCGGATGCACGCCGTCGAACGATCCAACCGTCACGACGCTCACGACGGATCCTCGAGCACGACGACCGGCCGCAGCATCCCGCCAGTGGCCTCGGCGATACCAAGAAGCCGGCCCTCGGCCATCAAGGTGACCGCCGCGGCGGCCGCGCCAGCCCATGGCACCGCTCGCCCGTGGCGCACCGCCACTGCATCGCCAGGCGAAAGCTCTGCCGCCGGCAGATGGGTGAGCAACTCATCCGCAGGACGCAGCGGCGTGTCCTTGTTCACGTCCGCCAGCGGTGTGGCCTCTGCCACATCCAGGGCACCGATCCGCTCCCGCCTGAGCTCGGTGAGATGGGCCCCGGTGCCAAGGCGTACACCCAGGTCGCGAGCGAGAGCGCGGATGTATGTGCCCCGACTCACCCGGGCGCGAATCGTGACCCGATCGCCTGAACGGCTCACCAGGTCGAGCGCGTGCACTTCGACTTCCGTGGGCGGAAGGTCGACCATCACTCCCTGGCGCGCCAGCTGGTAGCTGCGACGCCCCTCGACGTGCCGCGCCGAGTACGCCGGCGGCCGCTGCAGCTGCCTACCCGTGAGCGATGCAAGCGCCTCGGCGATTTCACTGTCGCTCACCTCGCGCGGGGTGCCGCCGGTCGCCTCGCCGGTGCGGTCGTCCGTGTCGGTCGTCACGCCCAGCTGCGCGGTGGCGAGGTAGGTCTTGTCGCGGTCCTCGATGAAGCGCGCCAGCCGCGTGACCCGTCCCACCAGCACCACGAGCAGTCCGTTGGCAAAGGGGTCGAGCGTACCGGTATGACCTACCCGGCGCACACCAAAGGTCTTGCGGATCCGCGCCACGACATCGTGCGACGTCGGACCGACCGGCTTGTCAATGAGCAGGGCACCCGTCAGCGCTGCTCCCCCCGACGAAGATCGGCCAGGATCTGTTCGATGCGCTGCGCGTGCTCCAGGCCGCGATCGAGCTGGAGGTGCAGCTCCGGCACCGAGCGCGTCGTGAGCACCTTTGCGACCAGCGAACGCAGGAAGCCCGCGGCACTCTCCAGGCCCTGCATGGCGCGGGCGCGCTCGTCCTCGGCGCCCTGCGGGCTCACGAAGACGTACGCGTGCGAGAGATCGCCGCTGACATCGACCCGCGTCACCGTCACCAGGCCGATCCGCGGGTCGCGCAGCTCGCCGCGCGCCAGCGCGTCAGCCACGACCTGGCGGATGGTTTCGCCCACCTGTTCGGGGCGTCGAGATGAACCCTTCACCGATACACCGTCACCGAATCCATGATGCGCACCCCGTCCGCGCCGTCCACGACGCGATCGGCGGCCCGCAAGGTTTCCTCAACAATCCGCCGGTCCGACCCCACGGCGGCGCAGGCGATTTCCGCCTCCTGCCACTGATCCGGCCGGCCCGTCTCGGCGACCGAGACGTTGCAGCGCTGCCTGAGCTGGGCCAGGATCGGCCGGATGATGCTGCGCTTTTCCTT
>CBINCZ010000183.1:0-5568 GCA_966249295.1 uncultured Gemmatimonadales bacterium | reverse complement strand
ATCTACGGACCGGTGCTGCCGTTCACCAACATCCACCTGCCGGCCTTCCGGGAGCCAGAGCGCAACGACGTCGTGGTGTTCGATTCGAAGGAACAGCCGGGCATGGCCATCGTGAAGCGGCTCATCGGCGTGCCGGGTGACACCCTGCAGATGCGCGCGGGCCAGCTCTTCCGGAACGGGATGCTCGTGCCGGAGCCCTACGCGGTCAACGCCAACCCTGATCGCAGTGAATCGCCCGCCATGCGGGCCAAGATGCGGGCGTGGCAGATCCGCCACCTGGCAGGCATCAGCCCCAACGACTACGAGCCCGACCTGCACGACTGGGGGCCCATCGTGGTCCCGCCCGATTCGCTGTTCCTGATGGGTGACAACCGTGACGACTCCTATGACAGCCGCTACTGGGGCTTCCTGGCGGAGAAGAAGGTGCGCGGCACCCCGATGTTCATCTACTACAGTTACAACCCTGACAGCTGGAAGGCCCTGCCGTTCATCACCGATATTCGCTGGGGCCGGATCCTGCGCCATCCCGAGTGAGCGCCCAGCCTTCCCGCCTGCGCCGCGCGCCCGGCGTGCTCTGGGACTGGACCCGGTCCATCGGCGGCGCGCTGCTCGTCTTTCTCCTGCTCCGCACTTTCCTCATCGAGGGCTACCACATTCCGTCGGGCAGCATGGAGCGCACCCTCCTTGTGGGCGACTGGCTGTTCGTCAACAAGGCGCTCTATGGCGCGGAGGTGCCGCTGCTGCACGCTCGGCTGCCAGCGGTGCGAGAGCCGCGCCGGGGCGATGTGGTCGTGTTCGATTCGAAGAGTGATCCGGACGAGCGGATCGTGAAGCGGCTCGTCGGCCTCCCGGGCGATACACTCGCCATGCGCGCGAGCCACCTGATCCGGAACGGCGTCCAGGTAGATGAGCCGTATGCCGTGCATACCGACACGGCCGAGACGGCCGAACCCTGGCGTGACGTCATGCGCGGGTGGCAGCTGCGCTACCTCGCCGCCGACTCGGGCGACTACCACCCCGATCTCCAGAACTGGGGTCCCATCGTGGTGCCGCCGGACTCGCTATTCGTGCTGGGCGACAACCTGGAGAACTCGCTCGACAGCCGCTTCTGGTGTTTCCTGCCGAGGAAGAACCTGCGCGGCTAGCCGATGTTTGTGTATTACAGCTATGACGCAGCCAGCCTGGACCCGATGCCGTGGCTTAGGGATGTGCGCTGGGGGAGGGTGGGGGCGCGGGTGAGGTGACAAGACGCGGGACACAGGAAGCGTGACTCGTGCAGTTCGCGTCCCGCGTCACGTGCCTCGCGTCCCCCGTGGCTCCTCCGGACTCACCACCGGTCCCGATCCGCGCTGCAGGTAGACCGCGCTCCGGCCGCAGTTGTTGCAGCGGAGCGTGATGCGGCCGGCCTGGTCGTCCTCGTCGCGACTGGGGATGCGAGTGATGTCGGTGGAATCACAGGATGGACAGACGAGGGGCTTCCGGTCCCGATCAAGCGCGATCAAGATCAGGGCTTCAGGTGCACGATATTCCTTGATGCCCCGGCGACCCACGGCAATACCCTTCCCGGCGGATGGATTGGCCCGCAACCTGCGTCACCCGCCATCGTGCAATTTAGGGCGAAGGGGCCGCCCGGGACAATGGAGTCGCACGTCATACGCCATACGCGCCTCGCAGGAGGGCCTTCATGCGTTTCATTCTGATTGCGTCTGCCATGCTGGTCGGTGCGACGCCACTCGCCGCCCAGGCGCGCCACCTGGTGCACGTCAACGGTGACGCCGCAAAGGACGAGTACAGCTATGCACCGGGCACCGTCACCGCGAAGCCGGGCGACGTGATCGTCTTCCGCGTGGACGGCGACGGCCGGCACGCCATCTCGTTCGAGAAGAACATTTCCGCTGCCGCCCGCGACGCCCTCAACAGCGGCATGCCGAACCGGGTGGGCGATCTCTCCGGACCGCTGCTCTCCCGGGGCAAGGAGTACGTCGTAACGCTGCCGTCGAACATGCCGGCCGGTCGCTATCGCTTCTTCTGCCTGCCGCACCGGGCCTATGATGAGGTGGGGTGGCTGGAAGTGAAGTAGTCGTAAGTCGCAGGTCATACCTCGTACGACCTACGACTTACGACTTACGACTCTCTCTGGTGCAATCGCCCTCACCGACGGATATTAGACCCTCCACAGCCTTTCAAACCGAACGTTCCCCAGTCGCGGTGTGGAGGTGTGATACGGATCTGCGCGAGCAGTTGGAGGCAGCGCTCGGCGATTCCTATGCGCTCGAGACCGAACTCGGCGGCGGCGGGATGTCGCGTGTGTTCCTGGCGCACGAGACCGCGCTCGGCCGCCGGGTGGCCATCAAGGTCCTCTCGCCCGATCTTGCCGTCGGCGTCAGCGGCGACCGGTTCCGCCGCGAGATTCTCCTGCTCGCCAAGCTCCAGCATCCCCACATCGTGCCGGTGCACACCGTCGGTGAGGCACTGGGCCTGCCGTACTTCACCATGCCCTATGTCGAGGGCGAGTCGCTTCGCACCCGCATCGCCCGTGAGGGCGAGTTGCCGATCCAGGAGTCGGTGCGGCTGCTGCGCGATGTGGCCTCCGCCCTGACGTACGCCCACGGCCAGGGGATCATGCACCGCGACATCAAGCCCGACAATGTGCTGGTGTCGGCCGGTGCCGCCATCGTCGCCGACTTCGGCGTGGCCAAGGCCATTTCAGACGCCACCGCCGCGGGCCATGTGAGTCTCACCTCCACCGGCATGGCGCTCGGCACCCCGGCCTACATGGCGCCCGAGCAGGCGGTGGGTGATGCGAGCATGGATTTCCGGGTGGACATCTATGCCTTCGGCGTCATGGCGTACGAGATGCTCACCGGTCGGGCGCCGTTCCAGGGCCGGTCGGCCCAGGCGACGCTGGCAGCACACGTTACCGAGATGCCGGAGCCGGTGCAGCGGCTCCGGCCCAGCGTGCCCGCCGCCCTTGCGGCCCTGGTGATGCGATGCCTGGAGAAGCATGCCGCCGACCGCCCCGCCACCGCTGCCGACATCCTGCACGCGCTCGACTCGATGGCCACTCCCGTCTCCGGCTCGACGACTACCGTGGTCACCCCATTGCCCGGTCGCAGAGTGGATGAGGCACCCCCGAGCAGGACGCGGAAGGTGCTGCTGGGCCTGGTCAGCATCGGCGGCACGGCGCTGCTGGCCTTGCTGCTGGTGCTCCTCTTCCGTCAGGGAGAGACCCCGTCCAGCAGCTCCCGGCTCGTTGCTGCGCCATCACCGGATTCCTCTGCAGCGGAAGAGCGAGTGGTGGCGCCGGCGGCCGCAGCAGCGCCGGACAGTGCGCCTGCTCGCGCAGCGGAGTCGCCGGCTCCCCGCACCCAGCGTCAGGCAGCTCCACTACCGGAAGTGCGCAGAGCCCCGGACACCACCATCACCATGCAGCTGCGCAGTGCGGCGCTCGAGGCCCGCAGCGCTTCCCGGTCCGCCGGGGCGACTCCCGGCCAGCTCGCAGCCGGGGACAGCCTGCTGAGGGGCGGCGACTCGCTGCGCGGTATCCGGAAATACAACGAAGCCGGCATGGCCTATTCGGCGGCGCGTGCCGTGTGGGCTGGCATCGTCGTCAAGCAGGCGCCGCCGACGTCACCGCCGCCGGCCGAGCAGCCGGTGCAACGTCCGGAGCCGCCGGCTGTCGTGGCGCAACGGCAGGACCCGCAGCCGGCCATTCAGCGGCGGGTCCGCGAATACGCCTCGGCGATCGAATCAGAGAGCACGGATCGGATCCGGCAGGTCTACCCGGGACTGACATCTCAGCAGGAGCGCAACTGGCGCCAGTTCTTCGATGCGGTGAACGACGTCAAGGCCACCCTCGCCGTTTCCTCCCTCACCGTCCGGGGTGACTCCGCCGACGTCACGCTCACCGGACAGTATGCCTACCAGAACAGCACGACCGGCCGCGCCGAGCGCCAGCCGGCGTCGGTCAGCATGCGCCTCGCCCGCACGGCGGAGGATGAGTGGGTGGTGGTGGGAATTAAATAGCTGAGAGCTGAGAGCGGAGAGCTAAGAGCTAAGACCTAAGAGCTGAAAGCTGAAAGGGAATATGCCGCTCTCAACTCTCAGCTCTTGGCTCTTAGCTTTCAGCTCTCAGCTCCTAGAAGCTATACTCCGCCCCGAAGGTCCAGAACAGGTCCGGCCGAAGGCCGCCGCGGTTGAGGGGCCATTCGGCATTCGCGATGAACGTCAGTCCCTGCTGGGTGGTGAACTTCATCCCCAGCGAGCCGTTGATCAGGTCGTCGCGCCGGTCGGGCAGGTTGGAGGTGTGGATCACCCGGCGAAACGGCGCCTCGATCACGACGTCGTCCGGCACGCGCACGACACTGCGTCCGACCTGGAATTCCGAGATGAGATCAACCGCGAGGGTTGCCCAGGGCGCCAGCAGGTGGTCGAAGCCTGCAGTTGCCAGCAGCGCATCGGTGTCACTCTTTCCGCCGCGGTAGGTGTAGCCGACGTTAGCGTGGGGCGAGAACGCGCCGAAGCGGCCCGAGGCGATCAGCAGGCCACGCCCGGCAAAGCTGCCGGAGCCGAGCAGGTCGTCCTCGTCACCGGTGGGAAAGCGGCCCTCGGCCAGGAAGCCGACCGCGAGCGGCATCGATTCACGCAGCTTGACCTTCACCCGCGCGGCGACGTCACCGAGCCCGGTGGCGGAGCCATCCACGAAGCGTGATGCCGTGAGTACGGGATTGTCGGGCGTGCCCGCGAAGAAGTGCACCGCCTGTCCGCCGCCGAACGGCTCGATCTGGGCCTCGCTCTGGCCGTGAATCGACGTGCTCACCACCGGCAGCACGACACCAAAATCGATCCGATCGGTGAGCCCGTAGGTGGCGACGAACGACGTCACCGTGAGGTTCACGTCCAGGTCGAGCCGGAGATCAATGGTGGCGTTCTCCAGTTCGGGAATCCCCAGCTTGGAGCAGTCGCCGCCGGCAATCGAATCGCAGCCGGGGAAGTCCGAGTTGGCGTGCGTGAAGGTGAACTCGAGGTTGCCCAGGTCCACGCCGCGAAGCGTGCGGAAGTGCGCGCCCGAGCGATGGACCGCCAGCAGCATGCGGCCTCGGCCCAGCGTCTGGGCCCGTTCACCGAAGACCGGCCCGGCGGAGAGCGAGGTGCGCACCGGCACGCCGCCCTCGAAGCTGAAGGTGGAGCCGCCGCTGGCCGCGCTGATGGGCAGGCTCCCGATGCTGCTGCCCACCGCGTTGGTGAGGAAGCTGATGATGGAGCCGTTGCTGGCTACCGCCGCCGGCACGAAGTGGTCGCCGTGGAGGCGAATGGTCTCGGGATTGTTCGGGCTTCCCGAGCCACCCAGGAAGAGCGGCTCTTGCCCCTCGCCGAAGATGAACAGCTCGGACACGATGTCGCGAAGCCCCTGGGCGCGCAGGGGAACTGCGGCAACCATGAGCAGAAGGCAGGCGAGCGCACAGCGACGCATGGATCCCTCGGGGAGCGGGAGAGCTTGATATTAGCGTTTGGAGGGTCGAGGGTCGAGGGTCGAGGGTCGAGGGTCGAGGGTCGAGGGTCGAGGGT
>CBINCZ010000182.1:0-5588 GCA_966249295.1 uncultured Gemmatimonadales bacterium | reverse complement strand
ATTTCGGGCAGCTCGTAGGGATGGTGCTCCCGGATGAAGCGGGCCACGTCGGGCCACCGCGCGCGCGTGGTCTTGCAATGTCATTGCCATTCTTCGGCGCGTTCCCGGGTGCCCTTCCAGTGATAGTGGCTCGTGACCGGCCCGGCGACGTGAACGCAGGCGGCGAGGCGGGCTTCCACCAGACCCCGGGCCAGGCGATCGGCGTCTTCCCGTGTCGCGACCGTGGTCCGGACCTCAACGACTTCGTCCGGCATTACTGCCCGGGCTGGGGTGCCCCCGGCAGGTTGGGAGTCTCGTTGCCGCGCTTGCCGTCGTTGACCGGGTTTACCATTGTCCGCCAGCCACTCTTGAACTGGATGGTCATCCGGTGTCCCAGCGAGTCGGCGTGGATGTCCACCACGTCGGGGAGCGTGCGGGCGTAGGCTACCGTACTC
This sequence comes from uncultured Gemmatimonadales bacterium, assembly GCA_966249295.1. Lineage (GTDB taxonomy): Bacteria > Gemmatimonadota > Gemmatimonadetes > Gemmatimonadales > GWC2-71-9 > CAMLHP01. Next base: position 5,154 of record CBINCZ010000182.1, on the reverse strand, counting down.
TCGGCTGCGGCCTGCAGGTCGGCCCGGCTGTCGCCCTGGTGGAAATGGCCGTACTCGCGGGCGATCGCCATCGCTTCCGCCTGCTCCTTGCCATAGCGGGCGTAGGTGTCGGCATCCACCAGGCCGCTCTGGTCACTCAGCTTGGGGTACTCGTCGTAGGTGGGGCAGGCGGCGAGCACGGCGATGAGGGCGAGCGGCACAAAGGCACGGTTCATTGCGGTTCCCGGTTCATGAGTCGCGTAGATGTTAGCTTGGAGACGGCGGTTGCGTCCAGTGTAGGTCGCTGGCTGTTGGCCGCTGGCTACTGGCTACTGGCCACTGGCTACTGGTCACGGACGCCGAAAGCCATCAGCCGACAGCCAACAGCCAACAGCCAGCAGCCAACAGCCAACAGCCAATGACCAGATCCCTCCTCCTCCTCCTGACCCTGCTGCTTCCCGCCTGCCGGCGGGGGGAGACCCGGGGCGGGCCCAATGGCCGGGAGCTGACGATTTTCGTGGCGTCATCGCTGGTGCCGGCTTTCCAGGATCTGGCCGACACGCTCATGGCGCGGGACTCGAGCCTGCTGGTGCGGCTCAACGGCGCTGCCTCCTCCACGCTCGTCTCCCAGCTCGAGACCGGCGGCACCTCCGACCTGCTGGCCACGGCCGACGAGCACTGGATGCAGGTGGCCCGGCAGAAGGGGCTGGCAGACTCGGCCGAGAACTTCGCGGTGTCCAGCCTGGCGCTGGTCATCTCCATGAAGAGCGGTGCGGCCGATTTCATGCGCGTGCCGCTCAATCTCGCCTCTCCAGGGACGAAGGTGGTGCTCGCGGCTCCGCAGGTCCCGCTGGGCCGCTACTCCCGTGAGCTGCTGGCGCGCATGTCGCACTTCCAGGGTTACGGCCCCGACTTCGCCGAGCGGGTCGAGACCGGCGCCATCTCGCAGGAACTCACGGCCGCGAGTGTGGTCAGCAAGCTCCGGCTGGGCGAGGCCGATGCCGGCATCATCTACCGCGCCCAGCTCCTGGCGGATACGAGCGGCTCACTGCGCGAGCTGCCGGTGCCGGGGGCACGTGACATCGTTGCGCATTACCTCATTGCCCCGACGCGACGCACGGCCGATACGACCGACGCCAAGGTCTTCCTCGAGCTGCTGCGCTCCGACAAGGGGAGGGCAGTGCTCACGGCGCACGGCTTCGAGCTTCCGCAGGGCACACCGACGCCATGAGCTGGCGCCAGCCGGGATGGCGAGGCCTGGCCGGCGGCATCACCGGCCTTGCCGCCGGCTTCATGCTGCTCCCGGTCGTGGCCCTGGTTCTCGCGGTGCACCCGGGCGAACTGTACCGCAAGCTGGCCGATCCCATGGTGCGCCAGGCGCTGGGGCTGAGCATTGCCACCAGTGCGACCGCAGCCGTGATCGTGATCGCTGCCGGACTGCCGGTCGCGTGGTGGCTCGCGAGCGGTCGCTCGCGCCTCACCCGCTGGTTCGAGGCGTTACTGGTACTGCCCCTGGTGCTGCCACCGACGGTGGCCGGGCTTGGGTTGCTGCTGGCCTTCGGGCGCGCGGGCGTCCTGGGCAAGGCCGTCTCCGCGCTGGGCCTGAACATTCCATTCACGCCGCTGGCGGTGATCATCGCACAGGTGTTTGTGGGCTTTCCGTACTTTGCCCTCGCGGGCGCCGCAGGATTGCGCCGGATCGACGCACAACTGCTCGAGGTCGGCGCTACGCTGGGACATGGCGCCTTTGCCGTTTTTCGGCGGATCGCCTTGCCGCTCGCGGCGCCCTCCCTCCTCGCCGGCGCCGTGATGGCATGGGCCCGCGGGCTGGGGGAGTTCGGTGCCACCATCACCTTTGCCGGCAACCTGCCGGGCAAGACCCAGACACTCCCGCTCGCCGTGTACGCCGCCTTGCAGCAGGATCTCGATGCCGCGCTTGCCGTCGCGGTGCTGCTGCTGGGCATCTCCGCCGGCGTGCTGATCGCCGTGCGCGCCTGGATCCCCATTTCGTTCGGAACGCATGCTCGACGCCCGGCTCCGTAGCACCATCGGAACGCTCGAGCTCGACGTGGCGCTGTCAGTGCCTGACGGCGGCACCCTGGTGCTCGCAGGTGGCAGCGGTGCGGGGAAGACCAGCGTGCTCCGCCTCCTCGCGGGGCTCGATGAGCCGGGCGAGCAGCAGGTGCGCGTGAACGGAGTCACCTGGGGCGACACATCCGGGCGAGTCCATCTCCCTCCGTCGAAGCGCTCAGTGGGTTGGGTGCCACAGGAGGCGGCGCTGTTTCCGCACCTCAGTGTGAGGGAGAATGTGGAATTTGGTCGACGGTCAACGCTCAACGGTCAACGGTCAAGAGTCGACCGTCGACCGTCGACTGTCGACCTCCTTGAGAAATGCGGCGCCCTGCACCTCGGCGACCGGCCCGTCACCAACCTCTCTGGCGGTGAACGTCAGCGCGTCGCCCTCGCGCGGGCACTCGCGGTTGATCCTGAGCTGCTGCTGCTGGACGAGCCGCTCAGCGCGCTCGATCCCGAGAGCCGAGCCTCCTTGCGTGCGACGCTTGGGTCGGTGATTGCCGAACGCCGAGGGCTCACACTACTGGTGACGCATCATCCGCTCGAGGCGCTCGCGCTCGGAACAAGGATCGCCGTAATGGAGCAGGGCCGGATCATCCAGGAAGGCACGAGTGACGAGCTGCTGGTGCGGCCACGCTCGCACTCGGTGGCCGCCTTCCTCGGCGCCAACTTCTTTCGCGGATCGGTCATCGCGCGTCCGGAGCCGGGCCTCGCGGAACTGGCCGTTGCCGGCGGCCGCCTCACGGTGGTCGATCCCGGCGGAGATGGCGAGGTGCTGGCCGTGGTGCCGCCCAGCAGCATCACGCTCTCGCGCTCGGCACCCGAGGGCAGTGCGCGGAATGTCTTCCATGGCAGCGTACGAGAAGTGGTGCCTGAGCCACCGCATGGGGAACGCCTCCGCATCGCCCTGGAAACGACCCCGCCGCTGGTCGCGGAAGTCACCGCCGCCGGCGCTCGCGCGCTGGAGCTCGCGCCGGGCGTGCCCATCTTCGCCTCGTTCAAGGCGACGGGGGTGGAGGGGTACAGGTAGACAGGACGGACAGGACGGGCTGAGGGCTGAAGGCTTAAGCCTTAAGCCTTAAGCCTTACGCCTTACGCCCTACGCCTCAAGCCTTACGCCCTACGCCTCAAGCCTTAAGCCCCGACTATATTCCCCTCTCAACCCTCAACTCCCAACTCCGAACTCCCGATGTCCAATATCCCAGTTCCGCAGAACGAACCCGTCCTCAGCTACGCGCCGGGGAGCCCCGAGCGTGATGCGCTCAAGAATGCGCTTCGGGTGATGAGCGGCGAGGTGGCCGACATTCCCGTGGTGATTGACGGCGAGGAGCGCCGTGGCCGGACCACGACCCAGGTCACCAGTCCCCATCGGCACAGTCACGTCCTGGCCCAGGTGCACCAGGCGGACCGGAAGCTGGCGGAGGAAGCGGTGGATGCGGCCGTCGAGGCACAGCGCGAATGGGCCAGCTGGCGGTTCGAGGATCGGGCCGCGGTGTTCCTCAAGGCGGCGGACCGGCTGGCCGGTGCCTGGCGGCCGGTGCTCAACGCCGCGACGATGCTGGGCCAGAGCAAGACGGCATTTCAGGCCGAGATTGACAGCGCGTGCGAACTGATCGACTTCCTGCGCTTCAATGTGCATTTCGCCGAGCGGCTCTACGCCGAGCAGCCGATGAGCTCGCGCGGTGTGTGGAATCGCATGGAGTATCGCCCGCTCGAGGGCTTCATCTACGCGATCACGCCGTTCAACTTCACCGCCATCGGCGGCAACCTGCCGACGGCGCCGGCCATCCTGGGCAACACCGTGGTGTGGAAGCCGGCATCAACGGCGACGCTCAGCAACTGGCACTTCTTCCGCCTGCTGGTGGAGTGCGGGCTTCCGCCCGGCGTGATCAACTTCGTGCCGGGACCGGCCGCCGAAATTTCCGATGTCCTCCTGGCGCACCGCGACCTGGCCGGGATCCACTTCACCGGCTCGACGCCCGTCTTCCAGAGCTTCTTCCGCACCGTGGGCGAGAACATCGCGAGCTATCGCGGCTATCCCCGCCTGGTGGGCGAGACTGGCGGCAAGGATTTCGTCCTGGCGCATCCCAGCGCCGACGTGGACGCCCTCTGCGTGGCGCTGGTGCGCGGCGCGTTCGAGTACCAGGGCCAGAAGTGCAGCGCGGCATCACGGGCGTATGTCCCGAAGTCGCTCTGGGGCAAGGTGCGGAAGCGGATGCTGGACCTGATGGAAACGATCACGATGGGTGACGTAGCCGACTTCAGGAACTTCATGGGTGCCGTGATCGACCAGAAGGCATTCAAGAAGATCTCCGGCTACCTGAAGCAGGCGCAGAAGGATGAGGGCGTCACCATCCTGGCCGGGGGCGGCAGTGACGACAGTGAAGGGTGGTTTATCGAGCCCACGCTGATCGAGGCCGAGGACCCGAATTACCGCTTGATGTGTGAGGAAGTTTTCGGGCCCGTGCTTACGGTGCACGTCTATCCCGATCGCAAGTGGAAGGACACGCTGGCGCTGGTGGACAGCACCAGCCCGTACGCGCTCACCGGATCGGTCTTCTCGCAGGATCGTGCCGCGGTGGAGGAAGCGCGCGTGGCGCTTACCCATGCGGCCGGCAATTTCTACGTGAACGATAAGCCCACCGGCGCGGTGGTTGGTCAGCAGCCCTTCGGTGGCAGCCGCGCCAGCGGTACCAACGACAAGGCAGGGTCCATCCTCAACCTGATGCGCTGGGTCTCCCCCCGCAGCATCAAGGAGACGATGGAGCCGCCGGTGGAGTACCGATATCCCTTTATGGGTGAGGCCTGAGTGAAGTCGTAAGTCATAAGTCGTAAGTCGTATGAGCTACGACTTATGACTTACGACTTACGACTCTCAGTGCGCTCCCCCGCCTCCCGTTCCCTTGCCCGTCCTGAAGAGCAGCAACAGCGGCATCGTGAAGACGAATGCCAGGCCCATCGTGAGGAACACCTTCTCGAAGGCTACGACGCTCGCCTGCTGATGCAGGGTGCCGTCCAGCAGGGCGAGCGCCCTGGTGTGCGCATCCGACCCCGAGCCGCCCAGCTGGTGCAACCGCGCCGTGGCGCCGCTCAGCCAATGCC
>CBINCZ010000181.1:0-5607 GCA_966249295.1 uncultured Gemmatimonadales bacterium | reverse complement strand
CTTACGCCTTACGCCCTCCGCCTAACGCCTTACGCCTTCCGCCTTACGCCTTACGCCTTATGCCTTATCGTTCCAGCTCATACATCCTCACATGCTCCACGTCTGATTCATCCTTCCAGATCCCAAGGACGTAGTCCGCACCGGCGTCGGTGAGGGTGAAGTGCGCCGGTAGTGTCACGTCCTCCAGCCAGCGGCCGTCGGCGTCGAACACCGACGCAGTCGCCGTCTCGCTCGAATCAATCGAGGGGCCGACCATCCAGATGCGGTCGAGTCGGTCGAGCAGCAGCCCGGCGATCGCAGGGTACTGCGTCGGCAGTTCGGGCGCGTCCCACATCGCTGACCGCATCGCCCGCCATCGATCATCAGCCTGTTCCAGGTCAGCCTGCTTATCCCTGGTGAGCGTCGCTTCGCTGATGGGCAAGCGCTCCCCGGCCCGCCGCATGAGCAGCGTGGGTCGAAGAGGATTGGCGACGTCATAGATGACGACTTCGTAGCGCTTTCCGTCCGCCACGGCCATGTGGTCGTCGTGACCGGAGCTCAGTCCTCCAACACCGAACGGCAGCGACGTGATGGAGACCGATGGATGGTCGGCGGTACCGCCGTGGGCGATGAAGCTTTCGGGACCCGGCATCATGGCGATCGTGTCGCGGATGCTGTCGAGTGAGCGGCTGACGGCCACCAGCGGAAAGGTGTCGCGCGAATAGCCGGCCTTGCTGTCCATCATGAGGAAGTGGCCGATGATCGCAGCCCACTCGCCATCAGGCAGGCGCATGGCCGGAGCTACGGATCCGCCCTCCACTCGGGCCTGCATCCGCCCGCTGCCAGCGAAGCCGCCTGCTTCGGTGTAGCGGTTAAGGCGGCGCTGCTGGTAATCGTAGAGGTAGATCGTGTCATCCGGCCCGAGCGGCAATGCCAGCACGCCTTCAAGTTCACCGGGCCCCTGGCCTTGTCGTGCCATCGTCGTGAGGTACTGGCCATGCTCGTCGTAGAGCCGGAGTTCTGGCGGTTGCCCGTTCACCACGGCCAGGTGACCACTTGCGAGACGCAGCGCCCCCCTGACCCTGAGCAGGTCATATGCCGGGTCGTCCGGCCGGCCACCGATGTCCGCCATGGGCGCTTCCGCCAGCCGGAACTGCGAGTCCACCGGCGCGCTGGGGCGGGCGTTCTCCACGATCCTGATGCCGGCGCTGTCCCGGACCGCCAGGCTCGGCTGCTCGCCGCCGGCCGCGCACGACACCAGCAGCGCAGCCAAGCCCAGGGCCAGGGGACGTGTGAGGCGCATCTCGCGACTCCCTGTTGAAGGATGATTTGGCACAATGCGCCCGGACCGGGAGACGCGCAAGCTGATCGCTGGCTGTTGGCTATTGGCTGCTGGCTTGAGCTTTCAGCCTTCAGCCTTAAGCTCCTACCATGACTCAATACTCAAATTCCGCCACCAGCACCCCCGACGAAATCAGCGCTTACGTCCAGGCGCTGCTCGACATCCTGGGCGACCGCGACCCGTTCGAGGTCCTGCGGGAAACGCCTGACGCACTCCGCGTAGCCGTACGCGGCATGACCGAGTCCCAGCTGTCCGCGCCGGAAGCACCGGGCAAGTGGTCGGTACGGCAGGTGCTGGCGCACCTGGCCGACTCGGAGCTGGTGGGCGCGTTCCGGTTTCGCATGGCGCTGGCACATGACGCGCCCGAGCTCCCAGGCTATGACCAGGACGCCTGGGCCCGGGCGTTACGCTATGAGAACGCGGCCATTGAGGACTCGCTGGGCGACTTTGCCCGTCTCCGGCAGTCCAACCTTCGCCTGCTCACCCGCACGACTCCGGTCGAGCGCCAGCGCGTCATCCACCATGCCGAGCGCGGCGACGAAAGCCTGGCCCACCTGATGAAGCTGTATGCCGGGCACGACCTGGTGCATCGGAAGCAGGTGGCACGGATCAGGGCGGAGGTGGGTTGAAAGACGGACAGACGGACAGGGGACTTCGCGCGCTCCCGGATCTAACAAGGCCCATGTAGGGGCGGCCTGCGGCCGCCCTATTACCGCGCGATCCGCTCCACTGGAATCGGGATACCGGTGCGAGGGAGCCGCATGAAATCGGGATGCCAGTGGGGCGGCCGCAGGCCGCCCCTGCAATGGCCTGGGAAGACCGCTTTCCATTCGTAGTTCCCTGTCCGCCTGTCCGCCTGTCCGTCTATCTTGATACCCATGCCCCACTCCCACTCCCGTCGAGACCTCCTCCGCCATGCGGCCCTGGGTGCTGCGGCGTTGGTGCTGCCACCGCCGCTCCTTCGCCTTGGCGTTCAGCGCTCAGCGCTCAGCGCTCAGCGCCAGCCGCCCGACGATCAACGCCTCACCCAGTGGACCACCCGCCTCCGCACCGCCGGGCTCGCCGACTGCGCCAAATCGCTCGGCGCTGCCGCGGTGCAGGTGGGCGAATACGCCGAAGGATCGCCTTATGAGGCGTACACGCTGGAGGCCTACCTCAAGGCCGGCGGCAGCCCGCTCGAGACCGAGCCGCTCACCCTCTCGCTCAGCCATTTCGACTGCGTGACGCTGGTGGAATCGTGCCTGGCCGTGGCCCGCTGTGCCGCAGCCGATGGGACGCCAACGTGGGAGCAGTTTGGCCGCGAAATTGAGCGGATGCGGTACCGCGGCGGGGTGCGCGGCAGCTACTGTTCGCGCCTGCATTATTTCAGTGAATGGATCAGCGACGGCCAGCGCCGGGGCCTGGTGCGCGACATGGGACCGCTGCTGGGTGGCATCGATGACACCCGCCCCCTGCGTTTCATGACCGAACACCGGAAGAGCTATCCGGCGCTGTCCAGCGACACCGCCTTCCGGCAGATCGGTGAGATGGAGCGCTCGCTCGATGGCGACGTGCGGCATGTGGTTCCCACCGAGCACATCTCTGTTGTCGCCGACCAGATCCAATCGGGAGACATCCTGGCCTTCGCCACCAGCATCCCGGGCCTCGACGTCACCCACACCGCCCTTGCCTACCGCCATCCCGACGGCCGCCTCGGCGTACTCCACGCCCCCCTCTCGGGCGGCGTGGTCGAGGTCAGCCGCTACGAGCTGCCAGACTATGTCTCGGCGATCAAGGGCAGCACGGGTGTGATGGTGGCGCGGGGGGTGTGGGCGCGGTGAGCTGTGAGCGGTGAGCTGTGAGCTGTGAGCGGTGAGCTGTGAGCTGTGAGCTGTGAGCGGCTAAGGTACCGCTCCTAGCTCTTAGCTCTTAGCTCTTAGCTCTTAGCTCACCGCTCACAGCTCCACCCCATCTTGCGCTCCCCCGTACCGCCCCGCAGCTTATTGCCGTCCCTCGATGCATCTCGTTCTACCCCCTGGGGCGAGGCGACCTCGTAACGGAGGCGCCCGCAGAGGTGACGGCCTCATGAATACCCCTCGTTCGCACCGACTTTTCGGCGGTGTAGCCGTTGCTGTGCTCGCCGCCGCCGCGTTGCTGTATGCCTGCGGCGACCAATCCACCGCTCCCGATGACCAGTCCTCCCAGACTGCCTCCGCGAAAGGCGGCAACACCAAGCGTACAGTCACCATTAATGGCAATGGGAGCACCGCCAGCGGCACGCTCGTCTCCGACCGTGGCGGCATCTCCTGCAACGTGACCTATGCGTCCGGACGGGTTTCGACGTCCGGCAAGTGCTCCAAGCAATTCAATGACGGCTGGGTGCTGGACCTCACGGCCACTCCTCCGGCCGGCGGCACGGTGACCTGGACTGGCTGCGATGCACCGGTCACCGACAGCCCGAACTCCTGCCAGGTCACCATGACCGCCAACAAGGTGGTCTCCGCTGCGTTTGCCCCGCCGGCCAACAGCTTTGCACTCACCGTGCTGGCCGGTTCGAATGGCAGCGGCACTGTGCACTCGACCCCGACCGGAATCAACTGCACTATCAGCGCCGGCTCCGCCGGCTCCAACTGCAGCGCCACCTTCCCCAGCGGAGTATCGGTGGCACTCTCCGCCTCGGCGGGCGCCGGCAGCTTCATCAAGGCATGGTCGGGCGGTGGTTGTGAGACCAACGGCACCGGCGTCGGTGGGGCCAGCGGCAGTTGTACCGTCGCGATGAGCCAGGCCCAGTCAGTGGTCGTTTCTTTCGAGACCGGCTCCGACCTGGCCAAGGTCGGCAAGTGGGATACACCCATCACCTGGCCCAATGTCGCCATTCACGCGTCAGTGCTGCCCAACGGCAAGGTGCTGACGTACGGCAGGCCCAATGCCCCGCCGGCCGTCTGGGACCCCGCGACGGGGATCTTCGCCACCACTCCGGAGCCGGCCGACTTCTTCTGCAGCGGCAGCGCGCTGCTGCCGGACGGACGCCTGCTGGTGGCAGGCGGCCATAGCGGGCGGGACAATTTCGGCATCCGCAGCACGTACCTGTTCGACGCGTCTACCAACAGCTGGACGAAGAGCGCCGACATGGCCAACGGCCGCTGGTATCCCACCAACACCACGCTTTCCACCGGTGAGATGCTCACCATCTCGGGCGGCGACACGGCGGGTGTCCGTAACCTGATCCCGGAGGTCTGGAGTGGTGGGACGTGGCGTTCGCTGACCGCTGCGTCGCGCTACGTCAACTATTACCCCATGATGTTCGTCGCCCCCAACGGCATGGTGTACATGGCTGGACCGGGCAGGGGCACGGCTTTCCTGAACACGGCGGGGAGTGGAAGCTGGGTGCAGGGCCTCTACAGCAACTTCGGCGAACGGGACTACGGCTCCGCCGTGATGTACGACGGCGGGAAGATCCTGCTGGTGGGTGGCGGCGCGCCGACAGCGACCGCCGAGGTGATCGACTTGAATAACGGCAGCCCGTGGCGGTATGTGGGCTCCATGAAGGTGGCAAGGCGGCAGCTGAATGCCACGCTGCTGGCGGATGGCACCGTGCTCGTGACGGGCGGCTCCAATGCCAGTGGCTTCAATACGGCACCCACCGACAGCCGGGTGCTGTCGGCTGAGCTCTGGGATCCCACGACCGAGCAGTTCACCACGCTCGCGGCCATGTCGCACAATCGCCTGTATCACTCGACCGCCATGCTGCTGCCCGATGGCCGTCTCCTCTCGGTGGGCAGCGGCCAGCCGGCGGCGGTAGGACTGACCGATGACTACACGGCGGAAATCTTCACCCCGCCCTATCTGTACAAGCTGGACGGGACCCTGGCGCCCCGGCCCGAGATCACCAGCGCGCCAACCAACGTGGCGTATGGCTCGAACTTCCAGGTGCAGACACCGCAGGCGGCCAGCATCGTCCGGGCCACCTTTATCCGGCTCTCGTCGGTCACCCACGCGTTCAACCAGAACCAGCGGATGAACCGGCTGACGGTGACGCCAAACGGCGCCGGCAGCGTGCTGATCACGGCGCCCTCCGGCCCCACCATGGCGCCCCCGGGCCACTACATGCTGTTCCTGATTGATTCCAACGGCGTGCCGTCAGTGGCGAAGATCGTGAGGATTGGGTAGTAACTTTTGGGGGAGAGCCAAGAGCGGAGAGCTAAGAGCTGAGAGCGGAGCGCTGAGCGAGAATACCTGCTCTTGGCTCTTGGCTCTTAGCTCTTAGCTCTTAGCTCTTAGCTCTCCGCTCCCACCCACAAATTCCG
>CBINCZ010000180.1:0-5615 GCA_966249295.1 uncultured Gemmatimonadales bacterium | reverse complement strand
GCGATTGCGGGCCGAGATCACGGCCTCGAGCGTACCGCGCTCGAACTCCATGGCGCCCTTCACCGTGTTGACGAGGTTGGGGATCAGGTCGTGCCGTCGCTTGAGCTGCACGTCGATCTGCTTCCACGCGTTCATGACCTGGTTCTTGAGCGAAATGAGCCGGTTGTACGCGCCGACGATCCACAGCACCAGGACCACGACGACCACGAGAAAAATCACGAGGCCCATCGGTCAGCTCCCGAGTCTAGAAGGTCAGAGTGTGGGCATCAGCGTGGCGAGCGCCCGTCGCACCGCGTCGCCAATGGCTTCGCTCCCGCCATGCAGCAGCGCGACGGGATGCTCTTCATCGATCAGCAGTTCCACCCCCGGCGCGACGGCGATCCGCCGACAGGCAACGCCGCGGGCCGCTTCCCCGCTGGGCGGTGGCGCAATCCAGCCCTGCACCGCGCGCCCCACCCGGCCTCGGCCGGTGCCGGGCGTCTGCAGGAGCGGGAGGCGCGAGGGCGGCGGCAGCGCCGCGCCCAGCACCTGGGCCACGCGCCGCTCGATCATGTCGCCCGTCATGTGGGTGAGTTCGGTGGTGATGGCCTCGAGCGTCGCCCCTTCCATCTGGCGCAGCTTGATCGCGAGCACCTGCAGCAGATGCCGGTAGGTATAGACGGCGGCGGTACCCCGGCCTTCCGGCGGCGCCACCAGTTGCCGGGTCACGTAGAACCGGATGGTGCGCTCGGTCGGGAGGGCGCGGGCGGCCGCGTTAATGGGTGTCACTCCCGAGGAGTCCAGAATGGCGCCGGCCACGGCAGCGAGATCGCGCAGGCCCCACGGGGCCAGCGCGCGATATTCACGCAACGTCGTGAGCGGATCTGTGGGTGTCTGGGCGGGCGTCGCGGTCATACCAGTTCGGCAGTGGGCATGAGAGACCGGGTGGGGGATCGGAGCAGGGACCGCACTTCGCGCAGCAGCTCCTCACGGCCGGTCCATGTGTGGGTGTCGCCGGCGGTTGCCAGGCGCAACTCGTCGGGGTGGGCATCCTGCAGGTGAGCGAAGAGGTCCGCCCACTCCGCCAGCCCCAGCCGGGTTGCGAGCGTGCGTCCCACCGCCCAGCTCCGCCGGGCACGGGCGACCTGGGAGAACCGGAAGAAGCCGAGCCCGGCGCGATAGTGGAATTCCGCCCGCATCGTGGCCGGCAGGCGCCAGACCAACCGGGACAGACTCGCGCGAAGCCGCTCGAAGCCAAGACGGTTCCCGTCGCGGGCGGCAATGTCCATGAGCTCGACCTCGGCACCTGCCCGCACCAGCCGGTCTGGGGAGCGAGCCGCCACATGCTCCAGCAGGCGGGCGGCATGGTCGCGCACACCGAGTTCCAGCAGGATGCGGCCGAGGCCGGCCAGCATCTGCAGGCGTTCGGGGATGGAGTGCGCCGCACGGGTGGCCAGTACCATGGCGCGAACGGCATCGTCAGGCCGGCCGGCGGCGCTGGAGAGCGCACCCAGGTCGGCGTGGATCAGCGGAATCAGCGATTCGAGCGTGGGATCATCCTCGCAGTCGGCGAGCAGCGCCTGAAGCTCCTGCGCCAGGCCCTGGGTCCGTCCCTCCAGGCGGCGCACCGAGATATCGCCGAGCCGGGCACGCAACTGGGCCAGGCGGTCACCGCTGCGGCGGGCAGCCGCCGAGGCAACCTGATACGCGTCTCGGGCGAGGCGCAGCCGGTCGAGCTGGCGGTTCACTCGTCCGACTTCCAGGGCCAGCGCGGTGAAGTCCCGGGGCGGGATGTCGGCCGTCCACGTGCGGGCTGCGAGCCGCAACGCTTCCAGCGCCATGTCGAGCCGACCCTCGCGTTCCAGCCATCCGGCATAGCGCAGCAGCGCACGCCGCAGCGGCACCGGCTCCGCAAGATCAGCCGGCAGCGCAGTGAGAATGAACCGGAGGTGCGCGCACTCGGCCACGGTGGTGGGCAGCTCGTCGATGAAGTGCACGGTGCTGCGTCGCTGGAGCTCAAGCGCCGGATCGTCGGAACCGGCCGTTTCCAGCGTACGGGCCACCAACCGCATGACCAGATAGGCCCCAAGCGCAGTCCGGCGAACCGACTCCTCGCCGCTGCCGGCGGCGAAATGCGCATTGGCCTGAAACACGGCGTGCAGTGCACCGTGTCCCTGGTCGAGCGCTGGGTCGAGTAGGCCGATTTGCACGGGGTCTCCTGGGAAGGGAGCGTCGAGGGTCGAACGTCAGGCGTCGAGCGTCGGGCGTCGAGCGCCAGACGTCAAGCGCTCGACGCTCGACGCTCGCTAACATGCCCCCGCCTGCGGATGCGGGCAAGTGGCGCGCGTGTTCGGGCGCCGTTGCGCAGATTGCGGATGATGGATACCGCGACTGGCGCGCGAAGTTGTCGCCATGCGCAAGGGACTCTCCATACTCGAAGTGCTCGTCGTGGTCGTGATCGTGGGGCTGCTGCTCCTTATCACGCTGCCCCGGCTCGAGCGCCCGCTCGCCAGCATCACGGTGGAGTCGGAGGTGCAGCGGCTGGCCCGCGCGCACATGCGCGCCCGCATGATCGCCGTCACCCGGAGCCGGACCGCCGTGCTTCATCTCAGGCCGGACAGCCTCACCATCGGGCTGGTGGAACGTGGCGATACCGTCCCCTGGTGGAGCGAGCCGGGGCCGGCCACCCGCAATGTCACCCTCACCGGCCCGTCGCGCAGCGTACTCATCACGCCGACGGCACTGGGACTGGGATTGTCGAATGGAACATGGACGGTGACGTACCGGGGCGTGACACGGTCAATGGTGCTGTCGCGGTTGGGACGGATGAGAATCGTGCGGTGAGGGTGGCCCTCACCGTCCGGCATTCTCAATTCCGTACCTCCTGATCTTGTTCAGCAGCGTCGAACGCGAGATGCCGAGGAGCAGTGCCGCCTTCCGGCGGTTGCCGCCGGTGTGTTCCAGCGCGCGCACCAGGTGGCGGCGCTCGGCGCTGTCGAGGGAGTCGGGGGGAGTGACGACGCCGGGCGCCACGGCACGGCGCAGCGCGCTCACGTCCAGGCCAGGCAGCGAGAGATCGAGCACCAGCACGTCAAAGCCCGGCGTGGCGGCATCAGGCCCCGCCACCAGGGCCTCGACGGCTGCCGGACCGGTCCGTTCCGCGATAGTCACGTGGCCGGCGGCACGAAACATTGCCGCGAGCGTGCGCCGGCGCTGGTCATCGCCGTCGAGGAGAAGCACGTGCTGCACGTCGGTCATGCGCGCAAACTAGCACCGACGCCGGTCGTCAGCTATCGGTTGTCAGGACCCGGCGATAAGTTTGCCGGTCATGACCATCCACAACCTGCAACAGCTCGCCGTCGGCGAGCGGCTCCAGCATGCCTTCCTGGTGTGGGATGTCCAGACCCGCTCCTACGGCGGCGACAAGGACTGCACCGTTCTCACGCTCAGCAACGCGAGCGGCCGCATCGAGTCGGCGCCCTTCTGGGGCGCCGACCAGCAGCGGGTGGCGGGCATCACCAAAGGGCTCGTGGCGCAGGTCATCGGTGAGGTCGGCGAATTCCGCGGGAAGCGGCAACTGTGCATCAGTTCCATCCGGGTACTGCCGGACGGCCAGGTGGACCTCAGCGACCTGCTGCCCTCAGTGGGCAACACCGAGCAGTACTGGCGCAAGCTGGACGAATGGCGCCAGGCCGTGGCCGGGCCACGGCTGCGCAAGGTGCTGGGACTCTTCTTCGATGACGACGACTTCCGCCAGCGGTTCGAGCAGTGCCCCGCGAGCCCGATGGGCCATCACGCCGAGCTGGGTGGGCTGCTCAAGCACGTGACGGAAGTCGCGGCCATCGGCCGGATCATCGCCAAGGTGTCGAAGGGAGACGAAGATCTGGTGCTGGCTGGCGCGCTGCTGCACGACATCGGCAAGCTTGAGTGCTACCGCTGGAACGGCGTCTTCGAGTACACCGACGTGGGCCGGCTCTGCGGGCATGTGGTGCTTGGCTCGCTCATGTTCGACCGCCGGCTCCGGGAATGCACCCCCGCGCCCTGCCTCGACGGCGAGGCCGACCTGCTGCAGCACATGATCCTGTCGCATCACGGCAAGGAAGAGTTTGGTGCAGCCGTCCGGCCGATGACGCTGGAGGCGGAAATCCTCCACTTCGCCGACAACGCCAGCGCCAAGTCGGCCAGCATGGCCGACGTGCTGGGCGATCCCACCAACTTCGCCGCCGATGCGATGGTCACCACCCGGAAGCCCTGGCAGCTGGACGGGCGGCGGGGATACAGGGGGAGGTTTGACTGGGGACGGGAAGACGGGAGGTCGGGAAGTCGGGAAGATTAGAGGCGGGAAGCTGGGAAGGCGGGAAGCTGGGAAGGCGGGAAGTCGGGAAGTGCCGGATGCTCTTTCCGTCTTCCCGCCTTCCCGACTTCCCATCTTCCCATCTTCCCGCCTTTCGTAAAACGAAACGGCCACCCAGTCGTGGCTGGATGGCCGCTTCTCGCAGTGACAGGCTGGAGTCGGAGCTTGCGCCGCCGTTCTTCTCCCTGGTGCCGCCGACGGTTGCCCGATCGGGAGGACACGGATGGGGCTTCAGCGTTGATTCCCAGGCCGGATGGCCGTCCCACCTGGTTCATCACTGCTGGCGCTGTGAGTCCGGTCAAGTCGCGGATCGACCGTTCACACGGCACCCCGAGGCGCCAGATCGGGGTGGACGAGGCACGCGACTGGCCCCGCCTGTCCAACTGGATCTCTCTCGGTCTTGGCGACAGACGATACCCTTGGGAAGTTCGCCCATCTCAACCGCGTCTCCAGCCAGACCGCGCTTCGCTCGCCGCACGAACCCGGAGTCCGCACACGTGACGAATCGCGTGGACCTAGTATTGCGCTTGGCGGCAAATCGCGCAAGTGCCTGATTTTATTCGGTTTAGCTCACTTCGATGTGGAAGAAATGTGGACCGTCAAGTGCCTGTGGCGTCAGCGGCTGGCGGCTACTTTCCACAATGTGTGGAGATGTGTATCCACACGGCTCATCCCTTGTTGAAGGGATTGGGTCCCGCGCCGAGGGGCCGATTGGGGATCCGGAGGGCGCTGAAGAAGTCGTCTGCCTCGCGACCGTAGCGCTTGAGCTCCGCCCGCAACGTCTGGAGCCGGGCATTGCCGTAGCCGCGCACTTCTTCGCCCTTGCCGGGCTGGGCCATGGCGCCGAACGTCGTGCTGCAGTCGGAGAGCACGGCATGGAGATCGTCGTAGGCCTTGAGCAGCTGCTTCTGCTGCGCGGTTTCGAGCGCGGTCTTCATCGGGTGGGTCCGCACTTCTTCCCTTGCCTTCGGGATGTTGCGGATCCCGGCCTGGCAGCCGGTCTCGATCTGACGCGCACGGGAGACCAGCGCCGCCGGCGAGGTCCGGCGGAAGTCGCGCAGCATGCGCGAGGCGGACCCGGCAAGGAAGGCCAGGGTGTCGCGCAGCTGGTACATCGCGGAGCGAAGTTCGGTCTCGTCCGGCGTGAGCTCGCGATCAGGCCGAATGACCGTCGCCTGGGCCACCGCCACCGACGGAGCGGCCAGCACCAGCATGAGCATCACAGCGCTTCCCGACAGCAATGACTTCATGTTTCCGCACCCACCTCGACATAGCGCCAGGA
>CBINCZ010000179.1:0-5623 GCA_966249295.1 uncultured Gemmatimonadales bacterium | reverse complement strand
CGATTACCTGGCCAAGCCATTCCAGTTCGAGGAGCTGCTGGCCCGGATCCGCGCGCTGCATCGCCGGGGCGGCACCGCCCGGGTCGAGAACCTGAAGGTGGGCGGCATCGAGGTGGACCGCCTCCGCCACGAGGCGACCCTCAACGGCAGGAAGCTCAACCTCACCCCCAAGGAGTTCCAGCTCCTCGAGTACTTCATGCTCCACCCCGATGAAGTGGTGCGGCGCACGACCCTGCTCGAGAAGGTGTGGGACATGCACTTTGATCCCGAGAGCAACGTGGTGGACGTGCACGTGGGCAACCTGCGCCGCAAGCTGCGCGGAGCGGCCGGCGGCGCGCTCATCAGCACGGTGCGCGGGGTCGGCTTCATGCTGCGGCGGCCCGAGGCGGCGTCGGTACAGTGACCATGCCGAGCGCCGGGTTCCTGCTGACCGCGGCGCTCATTCTGTTCGGTGCGCCGCTCGTCTGGCGCACCATGCGCGGCCTCCTGCGCGGGCAATTTGCCGCTGACGTGGTCGCCTCACTGGCCATCATCACCGCCCTGCTCCTGGGAGAACCGATACCGGGGCTCGTCGTCGTGCTGATGCAGACCGGGGGCGAGGCGCTGGAGCGCTACGCCGAAGGCCGCGCGTCACGGGCGGTGAAGGCGCTGGAGGACGCGGCACCCCGGGTGACCCACCGAGTCACCGATGAAATCACCGATGTGCCGGTCGGCGAGGTCCGGCCCGGCGACCTGATCCTGGTGCGGCCCGGCGAGATCATTCCTTGCGATGGAGTGGTCGAACGCGGCCGGTCGCACCTCGACACCTCGAGTCTCACGGGAGAACCTGTCCCCCGGCTCGCTCACGTGGGCACGGTGGTCGAGAGCGGCGCCATCAACCAGGAGGGCGCGCTCACGGTGCGGGTCACCGCGCCTGCGGAAGAGAGCCAGTACGCCCGCATCGTGGAGCTGGTGCGCTCGGCGCAGGCCAGCAAGGCACCGCTCCAGCGTATTGCCGACAAGGTGGCCATCTGGTTCACGCCGGCCACACTCGCGGTGGCGGGGCTGGCGTGGCTCGGCTCGGGCGAGGTGGCGCGCGTACTCGCGGTGCTGGTGGTGGCAACGCCCTGCCCGCTCATCCTCGCGACGCCGGTGGCCATCATCGGCGGCATCAACCGGGGCGCACGGCACGGTATCGTGATGCGCTCGGGCGGCGCGCTGGAAGCGCTGGCTCGGGTGGATACGGTAGTCTTCGACAAGACCGGCACGCTGACGATCGGCCGGCCCGATGTCTCGGGTGTGACCGTCGCCAGTGGTGTGGACCGCCGGGAACTGCTCCGGCTCGCCGGCGCGATCGAGAGTCATTCAGGACACCTCCTGGCGCGCAGTCTCACCGAGGCCGCGCTAGAGGAAGTGTCCGCATTGCCCCCTGCGTCGGGCATCGTGGAGTCGCCGGGACGAGGCGTGGCGGGATCGGTCGAGGGACGCCAGGTGATCGTGGGGTCGCCCTCCTACGTGCTGGAGCAAGTCCCGCAAGTTGCGGCCGAGCTCGGCTCACTCGATGGAACGGGGCTTCGGGCGTGGGTTGCCGCAGATGGGCGTGGGCTAGGCGTTGTGTCGTATGCGGACCACCTGCGCCCGGGACTGGAGGAGTCGTTTGCCGGGCTGCGGGAGCTGGGGCTCCATCGCATGGTGCTGTTGTCGGGCGATTCGCAGGACAACGCCGATGCAGTGGCCCGTGTCATCGGCGTGCCGGACGTCCGTGGCGACCTGAGGCCGGAAGAGAAGGTTGATGCGGTGCGGGAGCTCGAGGCCAAGGGCCGGCACGTGCTCATGGTGGGCGACGGCACCAACGACGCGCCGGCACTGTCCACCGCCACCGTGGGTGTGGCACTGGCCGCGCATGGCGGCGGGATCAGCGCCGAAGCCGCCGACGTCGTATTGCTGCGCGACGACATCGGCCTCGTCCAGCGAGCGGTGGCCATCGGCCGCCGGACCATGCGCATTGCCCGGCAGAGCATCTACATCGGGCTCGGCCTCAGCATGGTGGCGATGGCCTTTGCGGCGCTGGGGCTGATCCAGCCAATTGCCGGTGCGCTGCTGCAGGAAGCGATAGACGTGGCGGTCATCCTTAACGCCCTGCGTTCCAGTGTGGAGGTCTCATGAGTGCCAAGGCCACCTTCCGTGATCTCACCGAGCAGGAATGCCGGGAGCTGCTGGCCCGCAATCATGTGGGCCGGATCGCGTACCAGATCAAGGACTACGTCAACATCGTGCCGTTGGGGTATGTCTATCACGGCGACTGGCTCGCCTGTCGGACGCAGGAGGGCAGCAAGGTGAGCGTGCTCCGGCAGTCACCCTATGTGGCGTTCGAAGTGGACGAGGTCGAAGGGCTGTTCGACTGGAAGAGCGTCGTGGTACAGGGAAGCTGGTACGAAGAAGACTTGCCGACGAGCAGCGGGCGGGAGGAGACGCTGGCCGCGCTCCGTGCCGTCGCCCCGGAAGTACTCACGCCCGACGATCCGACGCCGTTCCGTGACATCCTGTTCCGCATTCACATCCGCGAGATCACCGGCCGGGCAGCCACCACCAAGCAATACTGATCGGAGCGTCACATGGACTGGAGCATGACGCACCTGCACCTGATGGGAAACCACCTTCCGGTGTTCGGCTCGGTGATCGCCATCCTCGTGCTGTTGTGGGGCCTGCTGGCCAAGCGGCGGGACATCGTGACCGTGGCACTCGCGCTGACGGTGCTCACAGGCGTGGGCGCCTTTGTGGCCCGGCAGACCGGTCACGAAGCCGAGGAGCAGGTCGAGGATTCCACGTGGGCCAACCGCCGGCTGATCCACGAGCACGAGGAAGCGGCAGATGCCGCATTCATCGTCGCGGCCATCACCGGTGCCGTGGCACTGATCGCGCTCTTCCTCCGGCGCGGTGGCGGCCCGGGCGTGGCCTGGCTCTCGTGGCTGGTGCTCATTGGCCTGCTGCTCACGGCGGCAGCACTGGCCAGGACGGCGCTCTACGGCGGCTACATCCGCCACGCCGAGGTGCGGCCGGCCGCGCTCGACACCATGCCACCGCCGCGACCCGTACCCGACGGGGACTGACCCAGTCCAGTGCCTCGGCTCGTTCGCTGGCTGATCCGCAGCGCACTCATCTGCCTGATCGCGGCACTCGTGCTGGGTGCGGTGCGTGCACTCAGCCCCGATAATGCGTGGCTCGCCGGCGCCTGGCCGGTCTATCTCCACCTGCTGGTGCTTGGCTGGCTCTCACAGCTCGTCACCGGCGTCGCGTACTGGATGTTCCCTCGGCTGGAGCGCGGTGTGCCGCCCACCGACTGGCGTGGCTGGGCGGTATTCGCGCTGCTCAATACCGGCCTGCTCCTTCGCGTGATCACCGAGCCCACCATGATACGGGGGCCATGGCTGCCGCTCGCCGCCCTCCTGCAGTTCCTCGCCATGGCCATCTTCGCGTGGTCCATCTGGCCCCGCGTCCGGGGGCGCTGAGGTGCCGACGCTCTCGGTCCTCTTCATTCGTACCGCGCTGCTTGCGCTGGTCGCGGGATCCCTTGGCGGCGCGCTCATGCTCTCCGCCAAGGCGGGAATGCCGGCGCGGATTCCAGCGTGGATTCACGGCTGGCACATCGAGCTGATGCTGCTGGGATGGTTCGGGAACCTGACGCTGGGCGTGGCCTACTGGATGTTCCCCAAGCATGCGAAGGGAAAGGAACGGGGATCGCCCGTCCCGCCGGCCGTGGCGTACGCGCTGCTCAATCTGGGGATCGTGCTGTCGGCGCTCGGCGTGATGACGGGACGGATCGTGGAACTGCTGGCCATGGTGGCCTTCGCCTTCAATGCGATCCCGAGGGTGAAGGCGTTTGGGGTGGGGCGGTAGGGGCCCGGCTTGCCTCCACCACCATCACCGTCACCATCCCGAACATCCCCTGCTTCGACTCGGCGTGGCCGAGGATGTGGCAGTGGAAGGCCCAGGTGCCCGGGTTGGTGGCCTTGACCAGCACATCCCACCGTTCGCCCGGCGCAATGTTGAGCGTGTCACATTTCCATGGCGCCGGCTGGGGCCATCCGTCCTTGGCAATCACGGTCATGTGCATGCCGTGGAGGTGCATCGGGTGGATCATCATCCCTTCATTCATGAAGCGGATGCGGACGGTCTGGCCGCGCCTGGCCTTGACCGGCTCCGTGGCAGGAAACTCCTTGCCGTTCAGCGTGAAGCCGTGGGCGCCGTCATTGAGGATCATCACGTAGTCCACGTCGGCCTTGGGCTCTTCCGCCCGATTCTTCGGCTCCACGATGAAGGCGCCGAGCAGGCCGTTGCCTACCTGGATCGCGGCGTTGTGATGCGAGTGGTACATGTGCGAGCCGGGCGTCGGCACGGTGAACTCGTAGGTGTAACTCTCACCCGGCTTCACCGGTGGCTGGGTAATGAAGGGCACGCCGTCCTGGTCATTAGGTACCTCGAGACCGTGGAAGTGGATAGACGTGGATTCTTCCAGCTGGTTGTGCAGGGTGATGCGCACCCGGTCGCCCTCGCGGACGCGGATCTGGGGGCCCGGCACCTGGTCGTTGTAGGCCCACGCCTGGACTTTCGTGCCCGGCTTGGTCTCCCACTCGATCTTCCGGGTCGTCAGCTCGAACACCTTGACCCCACCCACAATCTTGGGCTCGAGCACCTGGCAACCCTTGCCCTTGGTGGGCGCGGGAAATGCCTTGATCCCGGCCTCGTGATGGGCATCCATCTCGTCGGCGAGCTGGCGCGCCGTCTTGGGCGCGGGTTTGGGCCGATCGTGGTCGTCGCCGTCGTGCTCGACAGACTTGGCGACGGCCGGCGCGGGCTGGGTGCAGGCCGTGAGCGACGAGACCACGGCAGGCAACGCCACCGCGGCGACGGTGCCCTTCTTGAGGAATGCACGCCGGCTCGCCAGCATGTCAGAAGTGGAATGATCAGACACAACGGCTCCGGGCAACAGGTTCGCGCGGAAGCTAGACGACGCCCGCTGGAGCCATGCTGAATTTTGCATGAAGGGAGGCTTAGAGTCGGCTTGCGGTGGGCAGGGGGAGATGGCAATTTGCGTCGGGCGTCACATGCCTGGCGTCAAGCGCTCGACGCTCGACGCACTGCATCAACCTTCCCGGAGTGACAATGCAACAGGTGAAGGGCGCCGTGCTCAAGTCGCGGCTGGCATTTGTCGAGGAACATGCCGGCAAGGATGCGCTCGCCAAGGTGCTCGCGAGCCTGTCGCCGG
The DNA here is from genome assembly GCA_966249295.1 of uncultured Gemmatimonadales bacterium. Classification (GTDB taxonomy): domain Bacteria; phylum Gemmatimonadota; class Gemmatimonadetes; order Gemmatimonadales; family GWC2-71-9; genus CAMLHP01. Next base: position 378 of record CBINCZ010000179.1, on the reverse strand, counting down.
ATGACCAGCGCTCACTCAGGATCGTCTTCACATCCAACTGGTACCCCTTCGAGCTGGGCAAGCGGCTGGATGACGCGATTGTGCAGGTGCTCGGCAAGGGCCGGAGCGATTTCTTCGAGAAGCTGGGCGAGGCCTCGGCCGTCAAGAACCTCGGCGGCATCCACTCGGGCTACCTGACCCAGGGCGACGCCCACGGCTTCCTCTCCAAGGCGCCCGGCATCTACTCGGCCTACTACGAAACCGGCCACCGAGAATATGAGAAGACCGGCGAGCGCTCCGCCCGCCTGACGACCCATGACGCCGAGACCTTCAGCGCCCCCGACTGCCTTACGGTCATAGGCTGGTACAAGAAGGCACTGGCCATGTGCGGCGTCGAAA
>CBINCZ010000178.1:0-5660 GCA_966249295.1 uncultured Gemmatimonadales bacterium | reverse complement strand
GCGATCATCATCTGCGGCACGCTGACCAGGTCCAGTGCCACCACGGTGCCCCAGACCAGCAGCAGGACCACGGTGAGCACCGAGTCGGTCACTTGATGGCGCTCAGCGGCAGGGGTACCGCCGTGGGCACGTCCTGCGCCGTGACGGTTGCACCCTCCGCGGCGAGGGCCCGCAGCTCATCGAGCTCCGCATCGGTGAGATACACGTAGGGCAGTCGCTCCGAGCGGCCGGGCTGGTGGTGGATGCCACCGAGGTTGATCCGCTGCAGGATCTCGGGTGCGGCCTCGTGCAGGCGGGCCATGGTCGTCAGGTTGCCGGTGAGGATGGCGGACTTGAGGCGCGAGGACTGCCACTCCGGAAGTTCCGACGCGGCCTCGACGGTGGTCGCGAAGCGCACTTCCATCCCATCCGGCACCGCCATGCGGTAGAGGTCCTGCTCCCAGTCATTGGCGGCGACGGAATCGTCCACGAGAATGATGCGGTCCAGGCCGAGGGACCGACCCCAACCGATGACCACCTGGCCGTGGATGAGCCGGTCGTCCACGCGCGCAAGCACCACCGGCACTAGGGCACCTTGATGGCGTGGGTTCCCGATTCGGCGGCACGGCGGGCGGCGGCGGCGGGCGACTGGTCGCGGTGGTACATGAAGTCTACCAGCATGGCGAGGTTGACGCCGGTGACCACCTCCACGTCATCGCGATCGCGAAGGCGCCGCAGGACCGCCAGCAGGCACGAGCCCGCCGCCATGTCCACAAAGACCACGGCGGGGTTGTTCCCGACGGCTTCGGCCACCCGCAGTTCCAGCGACCCGCGATCGCACTGGTCGTTCGAGACGGGGATCAGCCCCTCCGATTCACCGGTGATGCGCACTACCGCATCCACCAGTGAGGCCGCAATGGATCCGTGTCCCACGACCACACCGTGCAGCAGGCTATTCGTAGTCATTCCGCAAGTACTCCTGCACCCCGCGCTGTTCCTTCATCCGCTTGATGAGCCGCTCGTTGAAGGCAGCGGCAACATCCACGCCGGAATAGCGCAGCAGGTGCATCATGGCCACGACCTCGGAAATCACCGTGATGTTCTTTCCGGGGTTGAGCGCCACGATCACCTTGGGTAACCGCACGCCCAGGATTTCGGTTTCCTGGTGCAGGAGGCCGGTCCGGTCCTGGTCCTTGGCCGTTTCCCAGTCCTCCAGTTGCACCACCACCTCGATCCGCTTCTGCTGCCGGACGGCACGCACGCCGAAGAGCGACGGGATGTCCACCAGCCCGATTCCCCGGATCTCCATGTGGTGGCCGGCCAGCTCGTGCCCGCGGCCGATGAGCACTTCTTCACCCCGCTGGATGACCTGCACGACGTCATCGGCCACCAGCCGGTGCCCGCGCTCCACCAGGTCGAGCACGCACTCGCTCTTGCCGATGCCCGAGCGCCCGACGAAGAGCAGGCCAACGCCATAGACGTCGGCGAGGGAGCCGTGCAGCGTGGTGCGCGGCGCGAAGGCCTCCTCCAGCAGCGGCTTGATGCGGCGATAGAACTCGGCGGTCTTGAGCGTGCTGCGCAGCACCGGCACGCTCCGCGCGCGCGCCAGCTCCAGCAGCTCCGGGGGCACCGTCTGCCCCTTGGTGATGAACACGCAGGGGAGGTCAAACGAGAAGAAGTCCTCGAGCGCGCGCTGTCGCTCGGCCGGTTCCCGGGTGGCGAGGAACGTGAGTTCGGTCTCGCCGAACACATGCAGCCGCGCGGGATTGAACCGGGCGGTGTAGCCGGCGAGTGCGAGCCCCGGGCTCGCGATCTCCTCATCCGGTAACGGACGGTCGAGCCCGAGTTCGCCCGTCAGCGACTCGAGCTGGAGCGGATCACCGCGCCGGGAGAGGAGTTCGCGAAGGGTGAGCATCAGGGCTGGGGCGCATCCTGCCGGCGACCGGTGCGCACGCGGCCGCTACTGCGCTGGATCTGGCGCCGCATCTTTTCCTCCGCGCGATCCAGCGCGGTACGGTGGTCTTCCGCGGAGGCGCTGGCCACAAGCGGTGCGTCCCGGGCCACCCGAAACTGCAGTTCAGCGGTGCAGTTCACCCCTTCCTGCCCGAAGATGACGCTGGCGTCGATGGGGTGCAGGGCGACCAGGCTGAGCCGCTCGGTGATCGTTTCCGCCCGCTGGCGCAGGGTGTCGCTGATCTCGCAGTGGCGAGCCGTGATCGTCGTCTTCATCTATGGCCTCCTGCCCGGCGAGCCGCCGAGCCGTCAATGATCTGAGCCAGGTGAGCTTCAGTTTCCGCCGCGGCCGAGTCCCAGGTCAGCCGCTCGGCGAAACGGCGGCCGGCCTGTCCGAGCCGCGCGACCAGCGCGGGATCGCCGGCCAGTTCGGTCATCCGGTCGGCCAGGGCGGCTACATCGCCGTGGGGCACCAGGAAGCCGCTCTGGCCGTGCCGCACCGAATCCCTGAGCCCCGGACTGTCCGAGGCAATACTCGGCGTCCCGCAGGCCGCCGCTTCGACTACCGTGATACCCCAGCCTTCCTTGGGAGAAGGAAATACGTTTGCCCACGTCGAGCGCAACAGACGGATCTTTTCCGCTTCCGTCACGAAGCCATGGAAGCGCACCGCCTGCTCCACGCCGAGCTCGCGGGCCAGCTCCTCCAGCTCGGGGCGGGCGTCCCCGTTGCCGGCAATGTCCAACGAGAGCTCTGGTACGTGCTGCCGGGCGACTGCCAGGGCTCGAATAGCCAAGTCTATGCCCTTGTAGCGCTTAAGACGACCCATATAAAGGAAACTGGGAGGTGCTGACCGCCCCACGTCCGGGTCCGGCCGATAATGCTCGGAATCCACGCCTGGGTGGATGACGCGAATGGCGCTCGCGGCCACACCTCGCCGGACCAGGTCATCACGGGTGCTCTCACTGATGGCGTGGAAGCCGGCCCGGCGGTATCGGCGCGGGATGGGCCGTTCCGCCAGCCACACGGCCGCCGCCATGGGCCAGGACGCCTCCTGGAAGGCCGTCTCCCCGAAAAGATGCGGCACGATGGCGCAGAACGGGAGGCGGGTGATCGACGGCAGGAAGAGCGGAATCTTGTTGATATCCTCGACGACGATATCGGGCGCCTCGCTCCGCAACGCCCGTCGCACCGCGCCCCGGCCCTTCAGCGCGAAGCTGGTGCGGGTTCCGATCCGGGTGACATCGAGCCCATCGACCTCAGCGCGGGGCTCGGCGCCCGGCCAGCCAGAACAGACCAGTCGCACCCGGTGCCCGCGTTGGACCAGCCGGCGGAAGATCTCGAAGACATGGATCTCGGCGCCCCCCGCCTGGGGGTTGGCGCGATCCAGCCAGTTGACGAGCAGGATGTTCACGGGTCAGGCAAGGCGTCCGAGGTCACGCGCGACCCGGTCAAGCACACCGTTGATAAAGGCCGACGCGCGCCGGCCCGCGAACCACTGTGCCAGGCGCACCGCTTCATCGATCACGACCTTGGGTGGGGTCTGGCCATCCTCGAGCTCCTGGATAGCCAGCCGCAGGATGTTGCGTTCGATCACCGCCACGCGGTCCCAGCGCCAGTTCTCGGCCGCCGCCGCGGCACGACGATCGAGGACGCCGATATTGGCGATGACCCGGGCGGCATGCGCCTCGGCCAGGTCGAGCACGGTGGGCCGTGGGCGGACGAGGCGACCCACACCGGCGAGCGCCTGATCCAGCGCGCCACCACCGGTCAATTCCCAGGCGTAGAGCAGTTGCAATGCGCGGGCTCGTCCTCGGGTGTCGAGCCGGCGCTCAGCCATGGCCCGATCGTGACTGGGCCAGCGCATCCGCCGCGGTGATGGCCGCTTCCGCCGCCTCCCGACCCTTGTTTCCTGCTGCGCCGCCCGCCCGCTCCAGCGCTTGCTCCATCGTGTCCACCGTGAGCACGCCAAAGCCGATGGGTAGTCCGTGCCGCACCGCGATCGCGTTCAGCCCCCGCGCCGCCTCCGACGCGACGAACTCGAAATGGGGAGTCTCCCCACGGACGACCGCGCCAAGCGCCACCAGGCAGGAGTAGCGGCCGCTGGACGCCAGCGAGCTGGCGACCGCGGGCAACTCGAATGCGCCCGGCACCCAGATGACATCCACGTGCGCTGGGCGCAGGCCCGCCTCCTCGCAGGCGGCACGCGCGCCATCGAGAAGGCGCCGGGTCACCATTTCGTGGTATTGGCTGACGAGGATGGCCATGCGGCCGGCGGCACGGAGGCGCCCGTGAATTTCAGTCATGAATCAGAATGTGAGGAGATGGCCGAGCTTGTCGCGCTTGGTTTCGAGGTAACCCTGGTTCTCGTCGGTACGGCTCGCAATCAGGGGCACACGCTCAACGATCTCCAGGCCGTAGCCGTCGAGCCCCACCAGCTTGCGCGGTTTGTTGGTCATCACCCGGATGGACGACAGACCAAGATCCCGGAGGATCTGGGCCCCGATGCCGTAGTTCCGAAGGTCGGGCGCGAACCCGAGCCGGGTATTGGCCGTCACGGTATCGGCGCCGGTGTCCTGGAGCGCATACGCCCGCAGCTTGTTCAGCAAGCCGATCCCGCGGCCTTCCTGGTCGAGGTACACGATGACGCCCTCACCTGCCTCGGCGATCTTCTGCATGGCGGCGTGCAGCTGGAAGCCGCAGTCGCAGCGCGCCGAATGAAAGACGTCGCCGGTCAGGCACTTGGAATGCATGCGCACCAGCACGTCGCGCTTGCCGGCCACGTCGCCCATGACCAGCGCCACATGTTCGGCCTCGTCCACGTCGTTGGAGAAGCCCACCACCTTCCACTCGCCGAAATCGGTCGGCAGCCGGGCCTCGGCGACGCGATGCACCAGGCGCTCGGTCTGCAGGCGATGCGCCACCAGCTGCGCCACGGTGACGAAGGTGAGCTGGTGCTGCTCGGCGAAGTGATGGAGCTCGGGGACGCGGGCCATGCTGCCGTCGGGGTTCAGGATCTCGCAGATCACGCCGGCGGGATAGAGTCCAGCCAGGCGTGCGAGGTCCACTGCGGCTTCGGTATGGCCGACCCGCTGCAGCACGCCACCGGGCCGGGCCCGGAGCGGCGGGATGTGTCCCGGCCGGCGGAGGTCGGTCGGCTGCGTGGCCGGATTGATGGCGACGTGGATGGTGGTAGCGCGGTCGCTGGCCGAGATGCCGGTGGAGACACCGAAGCGGCGTTCGGCATCGATCATCACGGCGAAGGCGGTGCCATGCTCCTCGGTGTTGCGGTCCACCTGCTGGGGGATGCCGAGCTCGTCGCATCGTTCCGGCGTGAGCGCCAGGCAGATGAGCCCACGCCCGTGCTGGGCCATGAAATTGATCAGCTCGGGCGTGACCAGTTCGGCCGCGCAGACGAGGTCGCCCTCGTTCTCGCGGTCCTCGTCGTCCACGACCACCACCAACCTGCCGTTGCGGAGATCGTCAATTGCCTGCGTGATGGTACCGAATGCCATGCGTTCCTCTGCCGGTCCTACCGTGATCCGGGACGCGCATCGAGCAGCGCCTGCACATAGCGGCCGATGATATCGGCTTCCAGGTGCACGGTGTCGCCCACGCGCAGATCGGCCAGTGTCGTATGCTGTAAAGTAAACGGGACGAGCACCAGACGGGCACGATCCCGGGCCGGCATGGCATTTACGGTAAGACTCACCCCATCAACAGTGAGCGA
>CBINCZ010000177.1:0-5686 GCA_966249295.1 uncultured Gemmatimonadales bacterium | reverse complement strand
CGCTCCATCGCGGAACTGGGTATCTATCCGGCGGTGGATCCGCTCGACAGCTCGAGCCGTATCCTCGATCCCCAGTTCGTGGGCGAGCGGCATTACACCGTGGCCATCGGCGTGCAGAACACGCTCCAGCGCTACAAGGCGCTGCAGGACATCATCGCGATCCTCGGCATGGACGAGCTGTCGGAAGAGGACAAGAAGGTGGTGGCGCGGGCGCGCCGCATCCAGCGCTTCCTCTCGCAGCCGTTCCACGTGGCCGAGCAGTTCACCGGCTTCCCGGGCAAGTACGTCAAGCTCGAGGAGACCATCGCGAGTTTCGAGCGGGTGCTCTCGGGCGAGTTCGACCACCTGCCGGAACAGGCGTTCTACATGCAGGGCGGGATCGATGACGTGGTGAAGCGGGCGCAGGAACTGGCGAGCTCGTGATGCGTGTCACGGTCATCTCTCCCGAGGCCAGCATGTTTGATGGGCAGGCCGAGTCGGTCATCGCGCCTGCGTTCGACGGGGAGGTGGGCATCCTGCCACACCACGCCCCGCTCATGACGCTTCTCGGTGATGGCACTCTCTCCATCCGGCAGGATGGCACGACGCATCGCTTCCAGGTGCGGGGCGGCTTCCTGCAGGTCGTGGATGAACAGGTGCGGGTCGTCGCGGAGCACGTACAAGGAGAACATGCGAATGCGTAAGCTGATTGTGGGCTTCACCGCTGCGGTCGCTGCGCTGGCGCTGGCAGGCACTGCGACCGCCCAGGAAACGGGCACGCCCGTCTTCAAGTCGCCATACCGCACGTACACCTCGCACGAAGTCGGCGCCACGCTCTCGGATCCGGGCGGGTCGGGCTGGGGGCTCGAAGGTTTCTATGGGTATGGCCATGACCGCTGGGACATCGGCCTGCGGGGTGGTTTTGTGGACACCCCGGGTGAGACGGTCGTGCTGGTGGGCGCAAGCGCGCGGACCCGGGTGGTGCAGTCATCCGAGAGCTTCCCGCTTGACGGCGCGCTGACCCTGGGCGCCGGCCTCAATTTCAACAACGGGACGCGTGCCCTGATCCCGATCGGCATTTCCCTCGGCCGCCGCGTGATGCTGGAAAATTCGGACGTCACCTTCGTGCCGTATGTGCACCCGGTCATGGTGCCCATCTTCGGCAATAACGTCGGCGGCCCCGGCGACGACTCGGACATCCGCTTCGCGCTGGGCCTCGGGGTCGACATCAAGTTCACCAACTCCATCGACGTGCGCGTGGCTGGCGCCCTGGGTGACTCGCCGTGGGTTGTCTTGTCGGTCGGGTTGGCGTTTATCCGGTAGAGGTGGTCGACGGTCAACGGTCAACGGTCCACGGTCCCTTGTCGACCGTCGACCGTTGACCGTTGACGTGTCCACCCGTCGCTTCAGATGAGGTCATCATGAGACATCCCGCGGTTCGTTCCGCACTCGCCACCATGCTCGTGCTTGCCGGTGCGGGCACTGCGTTCGCACAGGCGGCAGGGTTGCCGGTTGTCAACAGCGGCATCGTGAGCGGCATTGGCCTCGCGCTCGATGCCGGCATCCCCAATGACGCTGCGGGGGGTGGCTGGGCGACCGGCGCCACCGTGAAGGCCGGTTTCGGGGTGGTGGGCCTCACGGGCACGGTATCGCGCCTCGATCCCAGCGATGGCGACGCGGTCTGGTCCGGTGCTGCCACCGCCAACATGAAGGTGTTCGGGGGGCCGCTTATCCCGATCGCCGTGACGCTGCAGGCTGGCGCCGGCTACTCGGCACCCAAGTTTTCCTGCCTCTCGGTGACGCCGGACTGCGACATCAAGCAGTGGCATTTCCCGGCGGGCCTGGGCATTTCGTTCACCATCCCCAATCCGGCTCTCGCCATCAAGCCATGGATTGCCCCGCGCGTGGACGTGCTGCACGCCAGTGTGGAAGGTGAGGATTCGGACACCGATGTCGGGGTCGGCGTGAGCGGCGGTGTGGAGTTCAACCTGCTGAATGGCATGGGCTTCCAGGTGGCCTACGACTGGTCAAAGCATGATGACGTCAAGCCCGGCATCTTCGCGGCCGGCTTCCACTACACCTTCCGGGTGCCGGGTCTTTGAGGATCCGCGCACCCCGGGCGGCGTTCGCGATCGCGCTGCTCCTGGCCACCGCCTGCGCCCAGACCTTTGATGCGACCACCCTCGGCGTGCCCGCCACGATGGCGTCCGCCGCGGCGAGCCCCGACAGTGGTGCTGCGTTCACCGTGTCGTCGCATGCCATGTTCGCGCTCTGGGGACTATTCCCGGTCAAGCAGCCGTCGGTAGAAAAGGCGCTCGCCGGCCAGCTGGTGGGCGGCAAGCGCATCGAGGACGTCCGCATCAAGGTGCACAGTAGTGTCACGGACGTGCTCCTCACCATCTTCACGGCCGGCATCATCGTGCCCAGGTCGGTGACGGTCGAGGGGAAAGTCGTCGGACCCTGAGCCCGCCCGTGACATCCTACTGGCGGGTGTCCCGCGCCCCGCGCTACAGTCTGCTCTTCGCGCTGCCGCTTCTCCTGCTCTACGAGGTGGCAGCGTTTCTCTTGTCGGGTGATACGATCGCCGGTGTCCGCAATGGCGCCGACGTCCTGCTCAAGAGCCTCTTCGTCAGCTTCGGCGGGCAGCGCGGGCTGCTGCTGTTCGACATCCTGCTGCTGGGAGTCGGCGCTGCGTTCATCCTCCGCGACCGCCGGCGGAATCCGGAGCCGATGCGGGCCGGGGTTTTCCTGGGCATGCTGGGAGAATCGGTGGTGGGCGGCCTGCTCTTTGGCGGGCTGGCGGGCCTCTTGACGGCGCTCCTGCTCCGCGGCGTCCCGCACCTCATGCTGGCGCAGATCTCCAGCCTCAGTGTCCCGACCCAGCTGGCCGTGGCACTCGGGGCAGGCATCTACGAGGAACTGCTCTTCCGGGTGCTGCTGGTGGGCGGACTTGCGCTCTTCGCCCGCCGGATACTGGGCTGGCGACCGGCGGCCGCCGGCGTCCTGGCCGCGGCGCTCGGGGCCGTGGTTTTCTCCGCCTTTCACTACGTGGGCGCCTACGGCGATGCGTTCACGCTGCCCAGTTTTCTCTTCCGCCTGATCGCCGGCCTGCTGTTCAGCGCCATGTACCTGCTTCGTGGCTTCGGCATCACGGCCTGGACCCACGCGCTGTACGACGTGTTCCTGATTGTGGCGATGGGAAGCTGAGAGCTGGGACCTGAGAGCTTCAAGGGGAGTGCCAGGGCAGTTAGCTTTGCTTGGAACGGCTGTAAGCCCTGAGCTCTCAGCTCTCAGCGCTCAGCTTTCACAGGAGCCCACCATGAGACACACACGCCCCAACCGCCACCCCGTTCGTACCTTCGGTCTCTGGGCGCTGGGTGGTGCGATGGCATACCTGATCGTACGGGAATTGATGAGCGGGAAGACCGGCCAGTTCCAGGCTGCGGGGCCGACCACACCTTCCACCCTGCCTCCGGCAAGCAACCGCGACGTGGAACGGGACAACGGCGATATGGACGAACAGCTCGACGCGGCGGTGGACGCAACCTTTCCGGCCAGCGATCCGATTTCGATGCAATTTGAGTAGGGTCGTACGTCTTAAGTCGTAAGTCGTACGACCTACGACTTACGACTTACGACTCTCACTTCCGCTCTGCAATGATGGAATCCAGAATCGGCCTGAACACCTCGATCGGCTGGGCTCCCACCAGCAGTCCGCCTTCGATGTAGAACGAAGGGGTCGCTGTGGCGCCGGTGCGCACCGATGCGACCGCTTCGGCCTCGACCGCCGCCGCAACCGTCGTATCCGCCAGGCAGGCGAGCGTCGCCTGCCGGTTCATCCCCACGGAATCCGCCAGCGCCAGCAGTGCCGCCTCCGGGTCCTTGAGCGACGCCCATGCCTTCTGGGTCCGAAACAGCAGGTCGTGCAGCGGCCAGAACTTGCGCTGCCGGGCCGCGCAGAGACCCAGCTCCGCGGCGGGCAGCGCGTTGGGATGAATTTCGGTGATCGGGAAGTTGATGAAGACGTAACGCACCTTGCCGGTCTCGATGTATTCCCGCTTCAGTATGGGGAAGGTCTCGAGCGCATGGCGCCGGCAGAAGGGGCACTGGAAATCCGACATCTCGTAGATCGTGACCGGGGCGTCCCGCCGTCCCAGCACCCGCGCGTCGCGCGAGTCCCCGGTGTCAGGGGCTGTGGGCGCAGGCGCCGCCATCTCCGCGACGGTGTCCGGCGGGGCTTGCCGTCCAGGCGGCACCGAGCAGGCCGGCACCAGGAGCGCGAAGAGGAGGAGCGGGCGGAGGGGCATGGGCTGTGAGCCTGGAGCTAAGAGCCAAGAGCTGAGAGCTGAGAGCTGAGAGCCGAGAGCATTGGATTTGAGTCGAATCAGCGTCCACATGTTGTTCCTCATGCAGCTCTCAGCTCTCAGCTCTCAGCTCCTACCGCGACCGATGCTGCCCCGTCTTGTCATCCAGCCGCACCGTGTCGCCCTCGACCTTCACATTCCAGTACCATATCCGGTTTGGATCGAGCGGATCCCACGAGTTGGCGCTGATCCACCAGCCACCCGGCAAGGGCCTCAAGGTCAGCTTGGTGGTACCGCTGGCGTTCGTTGTGTCGCTGATGGGCTTGCCGCCGGTGCTGTCCATCAGCGTCTTGGCGCGGCGGTCGAACCCTCGGTAGGTGCTATCTTCCCAATGGGAGACCTCGGCGCGCAGGGAGTCGATCGGCCCGCTCACCGCTGTCCGCACCTTGTTCAGCGCTTCCCTGGCGGCGACGGCATCGGCTTCGGCGCTGTCCAGCGCCGACCGTGGCAGCTGACCGCGGGAGACTGAATCGCGCACTGCCGCCCGCCGCTGGTCGGCCCGGAAGTACGCGAGAAACGGTTGGCGGAAGACATCGTAGAGTGAGTCGAGCCGGGCCACGTGAGGCCGGCTGCCACCGTGTTCCTGTTCCATGGCCCGGACCAGGCTGTCCCGGTCAAATGGCAGCGCCGTCACGGTCCCGCCGCGGAGCGGCGTGAGATTCCCGTCCAGGTCCGGAATCTCGACCTGAACCGTGACGTACCTCGGCCCCTTGCAGCCGAGGAGCGTGAGTACAAGAAGGAGGAGCGTTGGGCGGAGCACGACCGAAAGCTATCGCGGCCCTGGTGCTGCTACAACTTTTCGCCACCATCTCCTACGCCCAGTCGGGCGTGGATCAATACGTGCCAGCCCGGCCCACCGGGTTTGTGAGTGATTTCGCTGGTGTGATCGATGCCGGTTCCAGCGCGCACATGACCGACCTCATCCAGCGGCTGCGCGGGACTACCCACAGTGAAATCGCCGTCGTCACCCTTCCCACGATTGGCAACCGGGACGAAGCCGAGGTGGCGCTGGCCATCGGCCGGAAATGGGGCGTGGGCTTCCAGGGCGAGGTGGGCGACACCGCCCGGAATCGCGGCATAGTGGTACTGCTGGTGCCCCGCCAGAATGGCCGGGCCGGCACGGGCCACATCCGGATCGAGGTCGGGTACGGGCTCGAGGGTATCGTCACCGACGTCATGGCCAGGCGGATCCGGGATGACGTGATGGGGCCGTTCCTTGCCAGGGAACAGTACGGGCCCGGCCTCGCGGCCGGGGTCGAGGCGCTGGCCTCGCTCATTGCCCGGGCGTCGGGCGTGAGCGATTCGACCGCGGTCGTCCGCTGCGTCTGCGCGGCCGGCCATAA
>CBINCZ010000176.1:0-5712 GCA_966249295.1 uncultured Gemmatimonadales bacterium | reverse complement strand
GCAGGATGGGCAGGATGGGCAGGATGGGCAGGATGGGCAGGATGGGCAGGCCGAAACTAAACTAGCATCACCCGCCCATCTCGCCCATCTTGCCCATCTTGCCCATCCTGACTTGCCCATCCTGCCCATCTCGCCCATCCTGCATCCATGCCCTCCCCCCGCTTCCTCGGCGCCCACACCCCCAGCTCCGGCGGCATCGACATGGCCGCCCGGCGGGCCGGAAACGCCGGCATGACCGCGCTCCAGATCTTCACCACCATCCCCAAGTTCTACGGCGACAAGGCCGGGATTAAGCCGGAACGGGTCCAGCGCTTCCGGGCGGCGCTCAAGGATGTGGGAATCGCGCCGCAACATGTGGTGGCCCACGCGGCGTACGTGCTCAACACCGCCACCCACGAGGAAGACAAGTGGGTGCGGGCTGCTGCCGGCCTCACCAAGGAGCTGGAACGCTCCACCGCGCTCGGCATCGGGGCCTGCTGTTTCCACCCGGGCGCCGCCCGGGACGGGAACAAGGCCGCCGCCCTCGATCGCGTGGCGAGGGCCATCACCCAGGCGCTTGAAACCGTCGAGGGTGATACCCGCGTCCTGATCGAGAACACTGCCGGCGCCGGCCTCACCATCGGCAAGACGCCAGAGGAAATCGGCGGGATCCTCGAGCGGGTCCCTGGAAAGCTTCGGAAGCGAACCGGGTATGGACTCGACACCTGTCACCTCTTTGCGGCCGGCCACGACATCCACACCAGCGCCGAGACGCTGGGGCTGGTGCTCGACGCGTTCGAGGAGGCGACGGGCGAGAAGCCGGGGTTCTTCCATTTGAACGACAGCGAGTTCCCCTTCGACTCCAATCGTGACCGGCACGCACTGATCGGGGAGGGCGGCATCGGCGTGGAACCGTTCCGATGGCTGCTGCATGACAAGCGGAGCGCCGGCATCCCGCTCATCCTCGAGACACCCCAGCAAGACACCGAGCCCGCCGTCAACGACGACAGCCCCGACCCGCTCGATGTGAAGATGATGAAGCTGCTGAATGAGCTCATGAAGTGATAAGTCGTACGTCGCATGACGTATGACTTATGACGTAGGACCTACGACCCCTCAAGGAGCTGCTCGTGATTCGTTCTGTCTGGCTGTCCGCCGGCCTGCTGCTCGCTGCCTGCACTTCGAACACGCCAACGTCGCAACCGAGTCCTGCCGACGGCCCGACCGCCTCGACCAGCTTGACCTCCTCGACCCGTCCCCGCCCCTACCCCGTCTTCGAGACCAAGTTCTTCCAGGACGCGGTGGCCAAGGGCACCCGGGCACGTACCGGCGCGCCGGGCCCCAACTACTGGCAGCAGTGGGCGCGCTACCAGCTGGCGGCGGATTACGATCCCGCCTCGGGGAAGCTGGACGGCACCGGCACCGTGACCTACTTCAACCGGTCGCCGGATACGCTGGGCTTCCTGTTCCTGCACATCCGTGATAACGCGTTCGCGCCCGATGCGCAGCGCAACCGGGTTGTGCCGATCACGGACGGCGTGACGATGACGAAGGTCGCCGTGAATGGCGCCGCGCTCGAGCCGTTCCGGCGCGGGCTGACCAGCGGCTACCAGATCCAGGGGACGATCCTGGTCATCCGGCCCGCGGCACCGGTACTGCCGGGCGACAGCGTGGTGATCAGCACTGGCTGGACCCTCACGGTCCCGCCAGATGGCGCGCCGCGCGGCGGGCGGAACGATGATGTCTCGTACGTGTCCTACTGGTATCCGCAGATGGCAGTGTATGACGACGTGGAGGGCTGGGTCCGGGACCTCTACCGGACCAACGCCGAGTTCTACATGGGCTACGGCGACTACGACGTGAAGCTCACCGTGCCTGCGAACTATCTCGTAACCTCGACCGGCGTGCTGCAGAACGTGGACGAGGTGCTCCAGCCGGCGGCAGCGCAACGCCTCGCCCTCGCACCGAGCGTTGATACGGTGGTGCACGTGGCGACGGCCGCCCAGCTCGCCGCGGGCGAGGCAACCCGGCCCGGCACCAACGGCAAGCTCACCTGGCATTTCACGGCGAAGAATGTGCGCGACGTCTCCTGGGGCACGTCGGCCAAGTTCAACTGGGACGCGACCCATGCGTCCACCGGCACCGGCACCTCTGCGATCAACGCCTTCTGGCTCGACGGCGACGATCCCGCGGTGTGGGGCAATGAGGCGCGCTACGTGAAGGCGTCCATCGAGATCCTCTCGCAGTTCCTGTGGCCGTACCCCTATCCATCCATGACGGCCGTCCACGGCCCGAACAGCTGCGGCGGCATGGAGTACCCGATGATGACCTGCCTCGGCGGCTCCCGCGACACCACCGGACTCTTCGGTGTCACGGTGCACGAGACGGGACACATGTGGTTCCCCATGCAGGTGGGCTCCAACGAGAAGCGCTACAGCTGGCAGGATGAGGGACTGACCCAGTTCGACGAAGGAAACGCCGAGGTGGCGTTCTTCCATTCCAGCGATTCCACCACCCTCAGCCAGGCGCGCCAGCTATATCTCGGCCTCGCGCGTTCGGGCCAGGAAGTGGAGATCATGCGCTGGGGCGATTTCTATCCCGATCGCGGCGTCTACAGTATCGCCACCTATCTCAAGACGGCGACAGTGCTCAACATGCTGCGCGCCATCCTGGGGCCCGACACGTTCATGAAGGCGTACCGCGAGTACGGCCGGCGCTGGCAGTACAAGCACCCGACGCCGTACGATCTCTGGAACACTTTCAACAATGTGTCAGGCCGGAATCTCGACTGGTTCTGGCGGAGCTGGTTCTTCGAGACGTGGCACCTGGACCAGGCGGTGGGGAGTGTGACGCCCGGTGCCAACGGCACCACGATCGTGATCGAGGACAGGGGCCTGGTGCCCATGCCGTCGAGCGTCACGGTGACCTATGACAATGGAAAGTCCGAAGTGCTGACGGTGCCGGTGGAGACCTGGCTTCACGGCGCCACCGAGGCGACGCTGGTGGCACGGGGCGGCAACGTGACGAAGGTCGAGATCGACGCCGGCCATGCATTTGCGGACGTGGATCCGGGCAATAATCTCTGGAGCAAGTGAACTTTCAAGGCGCGTGCAAGGGCGGCCGGCGGCCGCCCCATCGCGCCTCGATGCTCGCGACCCGGGACCCGCGACCCACGACGCCTACTTCGGAAACCCGACCGGCTCCAGCAACGCCTCCACCTGCGGGGCGCCACGCAGGAGCGTGAAGACCGGCCAGCAGCGCACGTGCGTGACGTCTCGCCCAAGCCGCTGCAAGAGCTGCTGCGTGGCGGCCACTGCGCGCGCGGTGTCACCCATCGCGGCGTAGATGTCCGGCGCCTGCCATGCCTGCTCGCCCGTCGAGCCGATGGCGCGTACGCGCTGGAACATCGCCAGCGCCTCATCACGCCGTCCTGCCATGGCATAGGCAAACGCCAGGTGGTCGCCCGAGGTGAGGGTGTCGGTGGCGGCCAGGAGTCGAGAGGCCGCATTGATGGCACTGTCGGGCATACCCGCCAGCGCGAACAGCGACGCGTTTGCCCGCAGCAACCAGAGCGAGTCACCGGGCAAGCCGGCCGGAGCGGCCGCACGCGCGCGGGCGTGAAGCTGACGTACCTGCGCGATCGCCTCTTCGTACCGACCGGCGCAGGCATACTCGTTTGCCACCTGCGCCTTCAGGAGGTCGGAGAGCGGGTCTCGTTCCTCGGCCATGCGGTATTGTGCGATGGCCTCGTCGTGCCGTCCCGCGGCTGAGAGGTAGAGGGCATAGATCCAGTGGTGCGCGTTTGGTTCCAGTTCGATCGCCCGCCGGATCGCCCGCTCCGCTCCCTCCCAGTCCCAGTCATAGCGGTACAGGACAAATCCCAGGGAGGCGTACGCCTGCGCCTCGGTGCTGTCGAGCGCGAGCGCGCGCAGCGCTGCAGCCTTGGCCTTCGGGTAATAGATATCCGCATTCCTCGCTGCGCCGCTGCTCGCCATCCAGTGATAGGCGAGCGCCAGTTTTCCATAGGCTGCGGCCCAGGTGGAATCGACTGCCACCGCCCGCTCCAGGTCCGCAACCGCCTGCTGCTGGTTATTCACCGCCTCACTTCGCGGGATGCCCTCGCCGTACGAGGCGCGCTCCAGGTGATATAGTCCCGAGAGGTACGCTTCCTGGGCGGCCGGGTCTATGGCCCGGCTCCGCTCCATTCTCGCCTGCACCTCGGGCCTCAATTGTGCGCGCACCGCACTGGCAACCGCACGCGCGACCTCACCCTGGAGCGACAGCGCGTGGTCCAGCGGTCCGGTGAACGTGGCCGAGAGCAGGTGCTGTTCCGGGTGCACACGCACCAGCTGGACGCTGATGCGGACGCTGTCGCCGCTCTCGAACACGGCGCCTTCAGCGATCGCGTCCACGCTGAGATCCCGCGCCACGCGCGAGAGCGGCACGTCGCTGTCTTCGTACCGCAGCACCGACTGGCGCGAGAGCACGGTCAGCGACTGGATCCGGGCCAGCTCGGAGATCAGTGCGTCGTGCATGCCGGCCACGAAATACTGCTTGTCCGGGTCGCCCGTGAGGTTGGCCAGCGGGAGGACGGCGATGCTTGAGACCCGGTCGTTCGGATGGGTAAACCGGAGCACGGACGCCCATGCCACCGTGCCAAACAGCAGGACCAGTGCGGCTGCGCCGAGCGCGCGGGGCCACTGCCGCGCGGCACGCCGGGCGACCGGAACACCTTCGTCTGGCGCCATCGACTGGGGAACGTTGCTGACCGACGGCTGACGACCACGGCCCGCCTGTCCGCCTTTCCGCCCTGCAATCGCAGCCTTGCTTTCACCCCGGCTCCCGGCCGGCACGACCGGAGAGGAGTCCACTACCGACGTCACGTCCCCGGCGCGAATGCGCTCGGCCAGCGCAACGACATCCGCGTCGGGGTCAGCGTCGAATTCCTGCCGCAGCACGTCCGCATGATGCTGCGCCTGAAGTAAGGCCCCGGCGCGGTCACCCCGGGCGACCATGGCCTCCATCAGGCGACGTGTGAGGCGGCCATTCTGGGGTTCGGCCTCCGCGACCTGACGCCACCATTCAACGGCCCTGGTCCAGTCCTGCCGTTCGCCTGCCGCCTCCGCCAGCCGCTCGAGCGCCAGGTGATGGGCGCGCCGCAGCCGCTGACGCTCTCCCTCCATCCATTCCTCGAACGCCTGCGATTCGGGCACGAAGAAGCCCGCGAGGAAGTCTCCCTGATACAGCGCAACCGCATCCTCGAGCCGGTTCTCGGCCAGGGCGCGTTCGAATTCCGCCACGTCGCACGCGAGCGTGCCGTCGGCGATTTCGACCGTCTCGGCACCGGCAGCGGCGAACAGGTCGGCGCCTAAGGCTGACCGCAGGAAGTGCAAGGTATTGCGCAATGCATGGCGGGCGCGGCTGTCGTCGAGCTCAGGCCAGAAGAGGGCGAGCAGCGTGTCGCGGCGCCTGGGGCCCGCGGGCTGGGCGCACGCGAGATAGGCCAGGAGTCCCATGCGCTTGGGGCCTTGCAGCAGGGCCCGGGCGGTCGGTGCTGGAGCACCCTCCAGCTCCAGCCGCCCAAGGGTGCGAAGGCGGAGCATCGGCAACCTCGGTGATCAGCAGGATGGCCCTGTCGCCAGGGCTGGCCGTGCGGCGGTCCGGCCCGAATCGGGGCTTCTGGGGTGGCGTGACGGGCGGCGGACGGCTGACGGACGGCCAGCAGACGGGCCG
>CBINCZ010000175.1:0-5728 GCA_966249295.1 uncultured Gemmatimonadales bacterium | reverse complement strand
TCACGGGTCACGGGTCACGGTCACGGTCACGGTCACCGACCGAGTGTAACTTCCTACCCGCGACTTACGACGTGTGACTTAAGACTCGACCCTCGACCCTCGACCATCGACCCGCCTATCATGAGCCACGACTCCGTATGGACCACCGTCGATACCTATATAGATGAGCAGCTGGTGCGCGCGGAACCGTCCATCAGCGCCGCCCTGGATGCTAGCGCGGCGGCCGGGCTGCCGACCATTGCTGTCACGCCCGCCCAGGGCAAGCTGCTCTCGCTCCTGGTGCGTGGCATGCGCGCCAACCGAGTGCTCGAAATCGGCACATTGGGGGGATACAGCACCATCTGGCTCGCCCGCGGGCTACCGCCGGGTGGACACGTGCTGCCCCTGGACCTCGAGCCGTCGCGTGCCGAGGTGGCACGTAAGAACCTTGAGCATGCGAACGTAGCAGACCGGGTGAAGATCAAGGTCGGGCCTGCCGCCGACACCCTGCGGCAGCTCGCCGCCGATGAAGCAGAGCCGTTCGACTTCGTGTTCATCGACGCCGACAAGACCGGCTATCCCGACTACCTCCGGCTCACCCTGCCGCTGGTGCGGAAGGGCAGCCTGATCGTGGCCGACAACGTGGTGCGCGACGGCGCGGTGGCCGACGTCTCCAGCACCGACGACAACGTGCGCGCGGTGCGAGAGTTCCACGATCTCATCGCCAGGGACCAGCACCTGGATGCCACCACCATTCAGACCGTGGGCGCCAAGGGGTACGACGGCTTCACCATGATCCTGGTCCGATGAATCCCGCCGACGCAGTCCGCGTCTTCGCGGAGCTCCACAAGTCCGGCTGCTTCGTGATTCCCAATCCGTGGGATCTTGGCAGCGCGCGCCTGCTCGAGCGACTTGGCTTCCGGGCCCTTGCCACCACCAGCTCGGGTTTCGCCTGGTCGCGCGGGCGGGCCGACAACCACGTCACCCTCGATGATGTGCTCTTCCACCTGCGAGAGATGGCAGAGTCGGTGGACGTGCCGGTCAACGCGGATTTCGAGGGCGGTTTTGCGGTGGAGCCGTCCGATGTCGCCAAGAACGTGCTGCTCGCCTCCGATACGGGCATCGCCGGCCTCTCAATCGAGGACTCGACCGGCGACATCAGCAAGCCGTTGTTCGAGTTCGAGCTGGCGCTGGAGCGGGTGCGCGCCGCGCGCCGCGCCCTGAACGAGAGCGATACCGGTGTCCTGCTCACTGCACGCACCGAGGGCTTCATTGTCGGACGTCCCGACCTGGATGAGACCATTCGCCGGCTCACAGCCTTCGCCGACGCGGGCGCCGACTGTCTGTACGCGCCCGGCATTCGCGGGCTGAACCAGATTGCGGAAGTGGTGAAGGCGGTGGCACCGAAGCCGGTCAACGTGCTGGTGGGCACCGACTTCACCACGGTGCAGGCGCTCGCCGACCTGGGCGTGCGACGGATCAGCGTGGGCGGGGCGCTCGCGCGGGTGGCGTGGGCCGCGTTCATGGACGCGGCCACCGAGATCGCAACGCACGGGACGTTTACTCGGCTGGCCGGCGTGATCAGTGGCGCAGCATTGAACGACGCCATGGGTCGTGAGTCATGAGTCGTGGGTCATGGGTCACGGGTCATGGGTCGTGGGTCGTGTGCCTAGCCCCATCGTCATTCCCGCGAAAGCGGGAATCCATGAGGGCCCACCCTGAGCTCCGCAAAAGCGCACACGAAAACACGAAGCCACGAAATCAGGCCAATGTTCGCAAGAGTCAGAAAATGAACACTTATGACTTAAGACCTATGGCCTAAGACTGCTTTCGTGTTTTCGTGTTTTCTTGTGAGGCGACTGAGCGAAGCATCGACACGAATCGTGGCTACCACAACGAGATGATCGGATGACCAAGCTTCCAACCCAGCTGCTGACAGGCGCAGCGATCCTTCTGCTTGCGTGCAGCGAACAGGCAGATCGGCAGCAGAATGCGGCCTGGACCGACTCTTCCCCCCATCGTGTCAGCATGGTCACGGTAGCTCCTGATGTCCGCCTGGAGGTGCTCGACTGGGGCGGTGATGGACCGCCGCTGGTGTTCCTGTCTGGCCTGCAGGATGTGGCGCATGGGTTCGATGATTTCGCGCCGAGGTTCACCGACAAGTTTCACGTCGTCGCGTTCACTCGGCGCGGCTACGGCGCGTCCAGCCAGCCGGCAACAGGCTATGACATCGACACCCGGGTGGCCGACCTGCGCGCCGTGCTCGACTCGCTAAAGCTGACGAAGGTCTTCCTGGCCGGTCACTCGATCGCGGGCGATGAACTGACGGCCTTTGCCGGCCGGTATCCCGATCGCGTGGCCGGGCTCATCTATCTCGACGCCGCGTATGACCACAGCGGGATTAGATCCATGCTTGCCCGTACCCCGCCGCCGGCTATTCCGATGCAACCCGCGGACTCCGCCTCACCGGCAGCGGTGGATGCCTACCTCAAGCGCACGTGGGGCATGATGGTGCCGGAGGCGCAGCTCAGGGCCGTCGGCAAATACGGGCCTACGGGTCATCTTCTGGCCGATGTCACGCCGACCGCCGTCGATTCGGCGGTGCTCGCCGGCTGCGGACAGCCCGACTATTCCCGGGTGCGTGCTCCGGCGCTTGCCATCTACGCCGTGATCGACTCCATGCCCGATCTCTTCCCCACCGCCTCGACGTTCGATTCCGCGACCGCGGCCCAGGCACGGCGGTTCACCGCGTCACTCCAGGCTCTCGGCGCCACCGAACGCGCCCGCTACCGCCGGGAGCTGCCCTCAGGGCAGGTGCTCGAGCTCCCCGGCGCCAATCACTATGTGTTCTATTCCAATCAGAAAGAGGTGGAGGGGGCGATGAGGGAGTTTCTGGAGGGCGCTGAGAGCTGAGAGCTGAGGAAGATACCGCTCTTAGCTCTCAGCTCTTAGCTCCTGGCTCTGGACTAATCCACCGTCCCGAGGCAAGATCAAGCCAACCTCAACGCGGGTAGCAGCATGTGGATCTCCTTGTGCACCACGGCCCTCCTGGTTGGCGCCCTGGCCATCCAGCCCCTGGCCGCCCAATCGTCGAAGCAGTCGTCGAGTCCCGTGGCCGATGCGTTCCGGCACAATGCGGCCGAGGCGAGCAAGAACCTCGTGGCCGCACTGGAAACCATGCCGGCCGACAAGTTCGGCTACAAGCCCACGCCGCCGCAGATGAGCGTGGGCCAGATCGCCACCCATCTCGCCGAGGGTAACGACTACCTCTGCGGCACGATCGGCGGCATGAAGGCACCGAAGCGCGCTGATGTGCCCGACACGGCGAGCAAGGACGCGCTGATGGCACTGGTGAAGGAGACATTCGCCTTCTGTGACCAGGCGCTTGCCAAGCTGGATGACAGCAAGCTCGGCGAGGAGCTGCCTTTCTTCGGCGGGCGGAAGATGACCCGCGCGGCGATCATGACCATCACTACGGGCGACTGGGCCGATCACTACAGCCAGCTCGCCAATTATCTCCGCCTGAACGGCCTCCTGCCGCCGACGGCGAACAAGCCGGAAGAATAGGCTGGTCGGCCAGACGGCTGGACGGCTGGTTCTTACCTTCGAGCTCCAGCCGTCCAGCCGTCTAACCGTCCAGCCGCCTGACAATGACCTCTCTCACCTCCCCCAGCCGCACCGCGTGGATGGTCGCGGTTCGTCGTGCGGCGCACCAGCTCATCGACAAGCCGCCGGTGTTCGTGGATCCACTTGCGCTCAAGATCCTGGGCAGCTCCACCGCCGCGGAACTTGAGCGCAACCCACGTTTCCGGGCGCATCGCCCCTCGGATCGCTTCCTGCGCGCATTCCTTGCGGCCCGGAGCCGCATCGCGGAGGACACGCTGGCCGAGCTGGTGGGTCAGGGATTACGGCAGTATGTGATCCTTGGTGCGGGGCTCGACACGTTCGCCTACCGCAATCCATGGCCTGAGCTGCGCGTCTGGGAAGTGGATCATCCCGCAACCCAGGGCTGGAAGCGCGAGCGGCTGGCCGAGTCGGCGATCACCATTCCCACTCCGGCGCCATTCGTGCCGGTGGATTTTGCGCACCAGGATCTGGAGCAGGCACTGGTCGCGGCGGGACTGGACCTCGGCAAGCCGACGTTCTTCTCCTGGCTCGGCGTTGCGCCCTACCTCGAACGTCCCGCCATCGACGCACTCCTCAGGTTCGTGGCCCGCGCCTCGGCCACCGGCGGCGGGATTGTGTTCGATTACTTTGTCCCGCCCCACACCCAGCCGCTTCTCATCCGCCTGCTGCTCGCGCTGCGCCGTCGCCGCCTCAAGAAGATCGGCGAACCATGGCGCAGTTACTTCGATCCGGCCGAGCTGACCGCGCAGCTTCGCACCCTCGGCTTCCGCGAGGTCACCGACTTCACGCCCGAGATGATCAACGAGCGCTATTTCTCGGGTCGCGACGACGGGCTCAAGGTGGGAACGGTGGGGCATGTGATGCGGGCAGTTTGTGAGTTGAGAGCTGAGAGCTGAGAGCTACGAGCTGAAGGCCACATGCAAACGACCCTCCCGGCATTCGCCGGGAGGGTCGTTGCGTTCAGCGTTTAGCGTTTAGCGCTCAGCGCTTCACATTCCCGCCAACCCCTTCACCGCATCAACCAGCTTCCCAACCTTCGCCTTGTCGCTGGAGCTGCCGGCGTCGCCCTGGAGCGTGCTGGCCAGCTTGTTGAGCGCATCGCTGCGGCTGGAGCCCGACGCCTTCTCGGCGCTGTCGAGCGCCTTGCGGGTCTCGGCAATACGGCTGCTGCTCAGCCCCTTCGACCGTTCCAGCTGGTCCACGTAGGCGCGCGCCAGCGCGAAGCTGGCCGGCCAGGTGAACTGGGGCTGGCCCTGGGTATTGAGGTAGTCGAGGTGCACCGTCCGCGCGGCGTCGATCTCGTTCTGCGAGATGAACGCGCTCGGCTTGAGCTCGAGGATATCGAGCCCGCGGGCGATCTCGGAGCTCACGATGTTGCCGTTGTACCAGTACACCGACCAGGAGCCACCGCTCTGCATCTCGGTGGAATCGATCGGCCCGCGATCGAAGAAGGCAATCTCCTTCGGGTTCTTGGGATCGGTCCAGTCGAACACCGAGATGCCGCCCTGGTACCACGCCTGCACCATCACGTCACGCCCAGGAATCGGGATGAGCGAGCCGTTGTGGGCCACGCAGTTTTCCTGCGCCGTCTGCGGCGCGGTCATCTTGTAGTAGCTCTGGAACTCGAGCTTCCGGTTCTTCAGGGTGAAGATGGCGTCGCCGCCCCACTCGTGCGGATCGGTCGCGCGGCACTTGGGCGCGCCGCCGCCACCCCACTCATCCGAGAAGAGCAGCTTGGTGCCGTCGTTGCTGAACGTCGCCGAGTGCCAGTAGGAGAAGTTGGAATCGGCCACGGCATCGATGCGCACCGGATGGGCCGGGTCGCTGATGTCGAGCAGCAGGCCATAGCCGCCGCAGGCACCCCCCGCCAGGCCGATGGCCGGATAGACGGTGATGTCATGGCACTGGTCGGGGCCGGTCGGCTTGCGGTCGGGCCGCTGGCCGATCATCCGCGCGATCATCGCGGGCAGGCCCGAGCGGAGCGCGGCGCTGTCGGCCGCCGTGGGGGCGCCGGTACCGCCGCGCGCCTTCACGATGCTGTCGAGCATGGGCTGGGTGAAGCGATCGGGCAGGACCATCTCATTGCCCATGATGTTCGCCACGAAGGCGCCCTTGGCCTTGG
>CBINCZ010000174.1:0-5749 GCA_966249295.1 uncultured Gemmatimonadales bacterium | reverse complement strand
ACGACCTCTTCGATCCAGTCGATCGCCGCCACGTGGCTCTCGACCACGAGCCGCCAGGCCATGTCGAGAAGGGGCCGCTGGTTCCCATGTCCCGCCCGAGCGGCCAGCGCCGCAAGCGGCTCGGCATGCCGCTCCAGCAGCAACTCCGTCAGCGCGTTGAGCCGCTTGAGCGGCAGGCGGGTACCATGCACACCCTGGAGTGACCAGGTGTGCCGCTGCCCTCCCCGCAGCTCGCCCGTCACGACGGTAGCGTCCTTCAGCTCCGCCGTGGCAGCAGCCATGAACTGGTCGAGCGAGGAAAGCCGAACATCGGCATCGGGCTCGAGGCTGGCCATGGCGTCGGCGAGCGACGGTAAGTCATCGCGGAGCGCATGATGATCGGCGCCGATGAAGACGGCCACATGGCGTGTCACGGCACGGGAGACGAGTTCCTCACGCACGGATGGCCACGCCTCACCAAGGCGCGCGGCATCGCTGGGCAACACCTGGCCCCCTTCGTAGCCGGCAGGGGGCAAGTGATAGACCGGCAGCCGCGACCCGTCCGGCGATTCCCAATTGAAGAAGTCGCCTTTGCCGGAGTGCCCCCGCCAGAGCACAATTCCCTCCAGCCCGAACTCCCGCGCCAGCATCGGCAGTACCACCGGGTGACCGAAGGCATCGGGTGAATAGAGCGTCCGGGACTCACCACCGAGCGCGTGCAGGCCGCGCCGGCCCTGCAACAGGTTCCGGACCAGCGATTCAGCTGAGGGAATCAGCTCATCCACCAGCACGCGCGACGGACCGGTCTGCAGCTGTCCGCCGGCGACCAGGTCGCGGACGACCGGCGCCGCGTCCGGACGGACGGCCAGGTAGTCGTCCAGGATTACGGTCTGCCCATCCAGGAGGAACGGCAGGCCGGGAGCAGCACGCAGGGTGGCGCACGCCCCGTCAAGCATTGGGACGAGCCGGGCCAGGAACGCGGCCCGGGTCTCGTACCACTCCCGGTCCCAATGGGTGTGCGGGATCAGGTGGAAGACGAGGGGCCTCATGCGCGCAATTGCGCCGGTCCGGGCTTCGAAGTGTTTACAATCGGCCAGCGACCTTCTAACGTATGGGGGCTTTGTTCGGCGGTCGGCCCTCGTGGGCGCCTTTCGCCAGGAAAACAGAGATGACCACAGGATTTACCGAACCGACCTTGGGCGGTTCGGCGCAGTGCCTCGTTATTGATCCCGATTCCGATGTTCGCCAAGCACTGACCTGCCTCCTCTCGGCACAGGGATTCTGCTGCCTTGAGGCGGGAAGTGGCATGGAGGCATTGGACCTGCTCGAGCGCGAGCAGGAGCTGCCGATCATCGTAGCGGACATTCGGATGCCGGACCTCGACGGGTTCGAGCTGCTGGCCCATGTGCGGCGCCTGTCCCCCGACACGGCGGTCGTCCTGCTCAGCCGGGCCGCCGACAGCGCCACCGCGGTGGAGTGTCTCCACTATGGCGCCGCCGATTTCCTGCTCAAGCCGGTTTCCATCCGCGAACTCCGCGCCCGCGTCTCCCGCGCCCTGGAAAAGCGGGCGCTCTTCCTGCAGAACCGCTATTACCAGGAATATCTCGAGCAGCGAATCCACAGCCAGTCCCACCGGATCCACGAAATCTTCCTCCAGGGTGTGCAGACGCTGGCGCGGGCACTCGAGGCCAAGGATGCGTACACTCGTGGCCACTCGATCCGGGTGAGCCACTACGCCGTGGCCACGGCAAGGAAGCTGGGCTTCGATGGCGCCGACCTGCAGCAGATCCGGCTGGGCGGCGAGCTCCACGACATTGGCAAGGTCGGCACCCGCGAATCCCTCCTGCTCAAGCCCGGCACGCTGACGCCTGACGAAGTCGGCCAGATTCGTGAACATCCGGCCCTGGGCGAGCAGATGCTGGCGCCCCTGGCGCATCAGTCACCGGCGGTCCTGCGCTGCGTGCGCTCGCACCATGAACGGATGGATGGCACCGGCTTCCCCGACGGCCTTGGCGGTGAAGACATCCCCATCGAGGCACGCATCATTGCCGTGGCCGACAGCTTCGACGCCATGACCACCCGCCGGCCCTACCGCGCGCCCTACTGCGTGGGTGATGCCCTGGCCGAGCTCCGGCGCGTCTCCGGCACCCAGCTCGACGCTAATGTGGTGCTGGCGTTCGATGCAGTGTATACCGAAGTCGCGCCGTTGGTGCCGGCGCTGTAGGGGCAGCCCGCGGGCCGCCCCTGCAGCACCTCACAACACTCCCCGCCGCTTCAACGCATGATACCGCTGCACCACTGCCTCGCCTGCTGACTCGGGCGGGACGTCCATCACCAGCACACCCTGCTTGCGCATGCTGTCCAGCGCCTGTTCCCGCGCGAGGAGAAGTTCTTCCGCCGCGGCGCGTTCGTACGCCTCGGCGTCGCTTGCCGGCCGAGCCATGGCGAGGCGCTCCAGTGCTGGATCCTTGAGCGTCACCGCCAAGGGCAGGTGACGGGGACGTAGCGTCGCCGTCTGGGCCACGAGCGCGGCACTGGCCGTGCGATCAATAACATCGGTGAACAGGACGGTGAGGGCGCGCTTCCGATTGCGGCCCGCCAGGTAACGGAAGGCCATGGGATAGTTGCTCTCCACCAGCCGTCCCTCAGCCGAGGCCAGCGCATCGAGCACTGCACGCAGGGCGCGTCGCCCGCGCGCCGGTGGCACGTAGGCCTGGATGGTGTCGGCAAAGACCAGCAAGCTGACGTCGTCATCATGACCGGCTGCGGCGTACGCCAGGCGCAGGGCGGCCTGCACCGCTCGCTCGAGCCGGGCAACGCCGTCGGATTCCGCGGTCAGCAGCCGGCCGGCATCGAGGATGATCAGAACGCGCTGGCGACGTTCATCCTCATAGACTCGCGCGATCGGTTTCCGCCGGCGGGCGGTCGCCTTCCAGTCGATGATTCGGGTGTCATCGCCCGGGACCCACTCTCGCAGTCCTTCAAACATCCGGCCCTCGCCGGGGCGACGGATGCTCCGGAGGCCCGCTTCACGGCGCCGGATTGCTTGCGCGGGCAGGCCCCTGGTCAGCGTGCCCGCGAGCGAAGGAAAGACGGTCGCCTCCCACGGCAGGAGGGTCTTCTCCTGCCGCCACGCCAGTCCGAGCGGCCCCCTGCGCCGAAGCGAGATCGCGCCTCCCTCACCTCGGCCCCGCGCCACCGGTGTGAGGTCCAGTCGCTCGCGCGTGACCCCTGGCAGCAGCCGTAGGACGCGCGTCGGCAGGTTCGGCCCCCCCAGGGGCGCTGGCATCATCTCGCGGACCTGAATGACCTGCGGCTTCCGGAGATCAGCGGTCCAGCGGTACCACACCGGCAGCGTACGGCCGACGGAAAACGCCGGCGGCGTGTCGCGCTCCACCTCGAGCGGCACCCGCCGCGCGCGCCAGCCGTCCCACAGCAGCAATCCGATCCATACGACATCGAGGAACAGCAGGAGCCCGAGCGCCGGCTTCCAGCCGTAGCCGGCCAGCGCCACCAGCGCGAGCAGGCAGGCGACGACAAGCCACCGGCGCGTGGGCAGCAACATGCGAGGCCTCAGTTCCCGCCTGATGCAGGACGCGGCCAGACGTTGTCGGCCTCGTTCGAGTCGGGGAACCGCGCATCGGGATCGACCACCACCTTGGTGATCCTCTGGCCGTTGAAGCGCAGCACGGCATCAAACGTCCGGCGGCCGTCGAACCACTCGTCCACCGGATAGGTCACCCGCACCGTATTGCCCGACACCGTGGCGTTCTTCACGCCACTCACCGACGGCGCGCCGCCCGCGAAGGTGAAGTCCAGTACGATGGGTGAGGGCATGTCGCCGTCCTGCCGGACCGTCACCGTCACCTGCGCCCCGCTGGTCTGCACGTTGCTGATCGAGTTCTCAACGCTCGCGGTGGTGAAGAGCCAGTAGTACCAGAACCAGCCCAGGTCCCGGTCGAGCGCCTTGTCCATGTAGAACATGTAGTCCCAGGGGGACGGATGCTTGAAGCGCCACGCCCTGGCATAGCCACTCATCGCCCGCTGGACCGCCGAATCACCCACGACAGCACCGAGCATCGAGAGCATGAGCGGCGCCTTGCCGTAGGTCACGAACGAGTACATCGGACCATCATAGTTGGCGTCCCACATCATGGGTGGTTCGTTTTCGGCACCCGCGATGCGGCCGTACCGCTGGCCCGCTCCGTTCAGCCTCGGCGTCGTGTCCCGGAAGGCGGCGCCGGACAGGCCGTTCATGTACTGGTTGAAGCCCTCATCCATCCAGCCATACCAGGTCTCGTTGACTCCCACCATCATCGGCCACCACTGATGGCCGATTTCATGGTCCGTGACGCCGAATCCGGAGCCCGAAAACGTGAGCATCGGGTACTCCATGCCGCCCTCAGGACCATCCACCTGCGTGAACACGGACCAGGCATAGGGCATCCATAGCTTCGAGTAGTACTCCAGCGCGTGCCGGGCATACGCGCCAGTCTTCTTGTAACCGCTGTGTTCGGGGAGATAGAGAATGTTGATTGGGATGGGTCCCGTGCCCGGTATGGTGGCGCGGGTCGCGTCCCAGACGAATTCATTTGACGTGGCCCAGGCAAAATCGGCGACGCTATCGGCCACAAAATGCCAGACCAGCCGGTCACCGGCAGCGGTAGCCTTCCCCGCCCCGCGATCCTCAGGCCCAACGATCACGATCTGGCTGTCGCTCGCGGTGGCCCGTGCAAGGCGCTGCCGCACCGGCGCTGTCAGCACTTCCTGGGGGTTCTGCAGCACACCAGTCGCGCCGATGAGCCAGCCCGCAGGGACGTCCAGCTTCACGTCGAAGGAGCCAAAGTTATTAAAGAACTCGGCGTCGCCCAGGTAGGGATCCGTGTTCCAGCCGCGGAGATCATCGTACATCGCAATCTGCGGATACCACTGGGCCACCTGAAACAAGCGGGTGCCCCAGCTGCCCATCCGGTCACCACGCACGCCGTCCGGCACTTTCGGCACCTGGAACGACCAGCTCACGTCGAACATGCCGGTACCACCGGGCAGAATCGGCTTCGCGAGCCGCACCGGGACGACCGTACTGCTCTTCCAGTCGTCGTCCGGCGTCACCGCCTGGCCATTCGCCACGAGTGACTCGATCGTGATGCCGTTGGTGAGCGCCGCGACCGGCGATGAACGCGCCACGTTGGGGGCGAACAGGTTCTGGTACAGGCGGAGCATCACAACCTTCAGGGTATCGGGCGACGGGTTCTTCAGGGTGATCCGTTCGCTACCGGTGACGGTCGAAGTGGCCGGCTCCAGCTTCGCGTTGATGACGTAGTCGGTCGTGAGCTGCCAGTAGCGCGCCGTGGGCGTGCCCGACGAATCGCGGGACCCCGCCTCCAGCGCGCGCTCGAAGCCGCGAGTGATGGGAATAGTGCGCCGGATCGACCGCTGCGGTTGCTGCGCCGCAAGCGGGAGCGCAGTGAGGGTCATGAGGGACAGGACTGCAACTGCGACTGCGCGCATTAGGGACTCCTCTGTGAGGTCGTATGTCGTAAGTCGTACGACTTATGACTTACGACTTACGACTTATGACTTACGACGACGGAACCGCCACCCGCTCTATCACCGACTCCAGGGCGCTATCCGCCCGCACGCCTTCCAGCTCCAGTTCTGGCGCCACCACGATCCGGTGCCGACGCACGGCCGGCGCTGCCGTCTTCACATCGTCCGGCGTAGCAAAGCCGCGACCGTCGAGCAGCGCCGAGGCTTGCGCCATCCGGAG
>CBINCZ010000173.1:0-5775 GCA_966249295.1 uncultured Gemmatimonadales bacterium | reverse complement strand
GGCGATCGCCAGAACGAACGGCACCCGGTCGTCAGAACGGCCCAGTCCCGGACCCAGCACCACAGTGTCAGCCTTTGCAGCGAGCGCCAGCACCTCCTCACCGGGATGCGGCCCGATGGCGCACTCCTGCGTCAGGATTTCCGGCTCGGCCAGCCGTACTTCCTCGATGGTCTCGACCGGGGCGACGGCGTGGACGTAGCCCGCGCCGGCAGCGAAGGCGGCGTGTGCGGCCATGCGGATAGCTCCCGACATCCCGGGCGCGCCGCCCACAATGACCACTCGGCCGCGAGTGCTCTTGTAATCGTTCGCCCTGAAGGCAGGGATCTGGTGAGCGGCCCAATCCTGCGTCACCAGGCGGGGCCATGCCGGGTCGGGAGGCGGGAAGCCGATATCGAGGACGACCACGGTGCCGGACTCGTCGCGCGCGAGCAGGTGCCCGCGCCGCGGACCGCCGAACGTAATCGAGAGGTCGGCGCGGGCGTTCCCATGCACGACACCGGTACCAAGATCCAGCCCGGTGGGGCCGTCCAGCGCAATGATGGGAATCCGGAGATCATGCAGGCGATCCAGCAGCGACTGGGCGGGGCCTCGCGGTGCGCCACGCGCGCCGGTGCCGAGGATGGCATCGACGGCGAGCGAGCAACCCGGCCATGGGCCATCGGGAGCGAGAAGCCGGACGCCGGATGCCATCGCCAGGCGCGCGGCGTCATCGCACAACGGCGATCGTGTGCCCTCGAGCGACGCCACCCAGACGGATGCGCCGGCCGCTGCCAGCGCCCGCGCCACCACCCAGCCGTCGCCCCCATTGTTGCCGGTTCCGGCAGCCACGATGACACCACCGGCAACCTGGCCCGGATAGCGCGCCGCGATGACATGCGCGGCGCCCCGCCCGGCGGCGTCCATGAGGGTGGCGAGCTGGATGCCCGCCTGGCCCGCGCGGGCATCCCACGCGGCGGCATCCGCGGCGCCAAGCACTGGCAGGACTGGCGGCGTCATGTGCGACGGCCGGGCCACGCCGGGCGCCCTACTTCACGCCGTGCCCGATGGTCCGGCCGATGGAGATTTCGCCGTTGTCGATGCGGATGTTGAATCCGCACTCGGGATTGGTGCAGACCCACGCCTTGTACATGATCGAGGCACCGTCCCGTCCATAATCGGACAGGGGGATCAATCTCCCGGTGGTGCACTTCTGACAGACCGGCCATTCCCGCTGCTCCATGCATCCCTCCGTCAGCCCGTCGCGGTTTTGGGGACTCCCTGCCAGTCGTAGTGGCCGCCGAAGACGTCGGCAAATTCATAAACACCGGCGAAATCGGATTCGCGATCGCCGGGCTGGGTCACGAGCAGCCCGACATCCACCAGCGTGTACACGATCCGGCCGAAATCGTCGGTGCGCGTGACGCCCCAGTGCGCGAGTACCGTCTGCGCCATGAGGCCGAACTGCTCGACCGCGAAGGCATGGCAGGCCCACTCGACCGCCGCGAGCACGAACAGATAGGCGCGCTCGTCATACTGCCCGCCCTGCCGCCGGATGCGGGCCATGACGCTGTCGGAGAACTGCAAGCCGTTCATACGGTGGCGCGAGGCCTCGCGGCATAGAGTGGGTAGAGCGCCGTCAGTTGGTGCACTTCGCGCCGGATCCCCTGGAGGGTGGCATCATCCTGCCGCTCCAGGGCGAGCGCGATGAACTCCGCGATCCGCTTCATTTCCTCGACACCCATGCCCCGCGTAGTGAGCGCCGGCGTACCGATCCGGATGCCGCTGGTGACGAACGGAGACTGCGGATCGTCGGGCACGGTGTTCTTGTTGACCGTGATGCCGGCCTGGCCAAGGAGCTGTTCCGCCAGTTTGCCAGTGAGCCCTCGCCGGCGCAAGTCCACCAGCATGAGATGCGTGTCGGTGCCGCCCGACACGATATCGAACCCTGCCTCGAGCAAGCCATCGGCCAGCGCGCGGGCATTCTCCACCACCTGCGCCGCGTAGCGCCGGAACTCGGCGGTCTGGGCCTCACCGAATGCCACCGCCTTCGCGGCGATGATGTGCTGGAGCGGCCCGCCCTGGGTGCCGGGGAACACCGACTTGTCCACCGCCTTGGCGAGGTCGGCCTGGCAGAGGATGAGCCCGCCGCGCGGGCCCCGCAGGGTCTTATGGGTCGTCGTGGTCACCACCTGCGCGTGGGGAATGGGAGACGGATGCACGCCGCCCGCCACCAGTCCGGCAAAGTGCGCCATGTCCACCAGCAGGGTGGCACCGACCTCATCGGCAATGCTCCGGAACGTGGCAAAGTCGATGATACGCGCGTACGCACTTCCACCCGCAATGATCAGCCCGGGACGCTCGCGGCGCGCCATGTCCCGTACCACGTCGTAGTCAATCCGGCCAGTGGCGGGATCGACGCCGTAGTGCACCGCCCGCCAGATGGTGCCGCTGTGGCTCACCTTGGCGCCGTGCGTCAGGTGGCCACCATGCGGCAGCGACATGCCGAGCAGCGTGCCACCGGGCGGCAGGACGGCCATGAACGCGGCGAAGTTGGCCTGCGCGCCGGAGTGCGGCTGCACGTTGGCGTGATCGGCCGAGAAAAGCGCGCGCGCCCGGTCAATGGCCAGCTGCTCGATCTGGTCCACCACCTCGCAGCCGCCATAGTAGCGCTTCCCCGGGTAGCCCTCGGCGTACTTGTTGGTGAGCGGCGTGCCGGCGGCATCGAGCACGGCCCGGCTGGCAAAATTCTCGCTCGCGATCAGTTCCAGCCCGTCGCGCTGGCGGGCGAGTTCCTGATCCACCAGTCGCGCCACCACGGGATCGCCCTGCCGGAGGGTGGCGTTCACATTCAAGGTCATTGAGTCACCATTAATGGTCGCTGGCCGTTGGCTGCTGACTGTTGGCCGGTCACGTCGGCAGCCGACAGCCAATAGCCAGCAGCCGATCTCACCGTCGCCCGCTCAGCCAGAGCTTGTCGAGCCCGTTGACGCTGGCAATGCGCTCTTCTGCCAGCCGGTCGGCGGCGCGATAAGTCGGGATCCCCTCCCGCTTCGCGATGGCGAAGATCCGCTGGATCGTGTCGTAGATCTCGCCCGCCTTCTTGTGCGACCGTTCTTCGGGCCAGTGGTGCAGTTCGCCATACACATTGATCAGTCCGCCGCCGTTGATCACGTAGTCGGGCGCGTAGCTGATGCCCCGGTCGTCAAGGATGTCGCCGTGCCGCTCCTCGGCAAGCTGGTTGTTCGCCGCGCCGGCGATCACCTCAACCTTCAGGCGCTTGAGCGAGTCATCGTTGATCGTGGCACCAAGGGCACACGGGGCGTAAATGTCGCCCTTCGCGTCGTAGATCGCATCGGGCTCGACCGGCTGCGCGCCGAACTCGTCCACCACCCGGCGCATCTTGTCCCGGTCAATGTCGGTGACCACCAGCCTGGCGCCTTCGGCGTGCAGGTGTCGGCTCAGGTAGTAGGCCACCTTGCCCGCGCCCTGGACCAGCACGGTCTTGCCCGAGAGATCGTCCGAGCCCCAGTGCGCCTTGGCCGTCGCCTTCATGCCCATGTAGACGCCGTAGGCGGTGACGGGTGACGGATCGCCCGAGAGCCCCATGAGCCCGGCGACGTGGTTGGTCTCCAGCCGGACGAATTCCATGTCCATGGGGCTGGTGCCGACATCTTCAGCGGTGATGTAGCGGCCGTTGAGCGACTCGATGAACCTGCCGTGGGCCCGGAACAGGGTCTCGCGATCAGCGCGCTTGTTGTTCCCGATGATGACCGACTTGCCGCCGCCCAGGTTGAGGCCGGCCACCGCCGCCTTGTAGGTCATGCCCCGCGCCAGCCGCAACGCGTCGATGATGGCCGCATCCGTGCTCTCGTACTGCCAGAATCGCGTCCCGCCCAGCGCCGGCCCCAGCGTGGTGTCGTGCACCGCGATGATGCCGAAATATTCGCAGGAGGGATCATGGCACATGACCAGTTGCTCGTGGCCCAGCTCATGAATTTCGCGGAAGATGTCCATGGACGTGCGGCTCCGTGTCATTGGGCGTAGGTGAAGAACCCGCGGCCGCTCTTGCGGCCCAGGTGCCCGGCCGCGACCATCCGGCGCAGCAGCGGGCAGGGCCGGTACTTGGGATCGCCCAGCCCCTCATGCATGACTTCGAGAATGGCCAGGCAGACGTCGAGCCCGATGAAGTCCGCCAGCGCCAGCGGTCCCATCGGATGCGCCATGCCCAGCTTCATGACGGTATCAATAGCCTCGGGCTCGGCCACGCCCTCCATGACGCAGAAGACGGCCTCGTTGATCATGGGCAGCAGGATGCGGTTGGCGACAAAGCCGGGGTAGTCGTTCACCTGCACCGGCGTCTTGCCCAGCGACTCCGCAATAGCAGTAACGCGCTCGGCCGTCTCGGTGCTCGTGTCCTGGCCGCGGATCAGCTCCACCAGTTTCATCACGGGCACCGGGTTCATGAAGTGCATCCCGATGACCTGCTGCGGCCGCTGCGTGCGCGCGGCAATTTCCGTGATCGAGATCGAGCTCGTGTTGGTGGCGAGGATCGTCTCGGGCCGGCAGATCCCGTCCAGCGACTCGAAAATGGCAAACTTGACCGACGGCCGCTCACTCGCCGCCTCGATCACCAGTTCCGCATCGCGCGCGACCTCCAAGGTCGTGGCGGGCGCAATTCGGCCGAGGATCTCGTCCGCGGCCCCTTCAGGGAGCGTCCCCTTCTTTATCTGGCGCTCAACGTTGTTGCGGATCGTGGCCGTCGCCTTTTCCAGCGCCGGCGCCGCCGTGTCGATCATGGCAACGGACCAGCCGTGCTGGGCAAAGACGTGCGCAATGCCGTTGCCCATGGTACCGGCGCCAATCACTGCCACTTGCTTCATGCGATGTCCTTTCGGAGTTCCCGGGCGATGATCACGCTCGCGAGCGTCAGCGCCGCCGTCGCCGCGAGACCGCCTTCGGGGCCAAACGCCCCGCCGCTGAGCCAGGCGGGCGCGGCGGGATGATAGTCGAGTAACGGTATCCGGAACGGCAGGCCGCTGACCGGCGCATCGAGGGCCGCAAGCGTGAAGTTCCACCCGAAGTGCGCGCCGAACGCAGTCCAGAGGCCGCCCGGAGCATAGAACGCCAGTCCCAGAAAGATCCCGGCCAGGGCGATGTTCCCGAGGGCAAGCCCTGATACGTGGGGATTGGTCGCATGCCCGACAGCGAACACCGCCGCGACGGCCACCAGCGCCACGCCCCGGTTGAACGCTGCCGCAAGGAGCACGAGCGGCACCCCGCGGAACACCACCTCCTCCGCCAGCGCCGCCGGCGCAAGCGCGCCGCCGGTCTTCGCGAGCGAGGCGAGGTACTCGGCGAGCCCGCCCGAATCATGCGACCAGCCGGACCGAGTGAAGACAACGGCGATGAAGAGCGCGAGCGCCGCGGTCACGCCACCCGCGAGGATGCCGGCGCCGAGCCCCATGAGCCGACGCCCGGCACCACGCCAGCGCAGCTCGGTGAGGTCGAGTCGAGCCGCCTTTATGCCGATGAGCCAGGTGGCGAGGAGCGCCGATGCCAGGAAGGCGGTGCCCTGCACGAACAGCGACATCCCGGTAATTGTGGTAGTCCAGGCCCGTACGGACTGAAGCGAGCCGGTGATCAGCCAGGCGGCCGCAAGAACGAGTATGGCGGTGAGCAGCCAGGTGAGGGCAAGAAAGGCGATCGTCCATCCAAACGCCGCCACCGCCCTCCCCCGACCCATCGGCACTGTCTCAGCGCTGGGTGGAGCGGCGTGTAGTGGTGGCGACCCGCACC
>CBINCZ010000172.1:0-5777 GCA_966249295.1 uncultured Gemmatimonadales bacterium | reverse complement strand
CCCTTGTCCTCGGCGATGGTGGCGGTGCCGCCGTCGTCGCTGCCGGCGCCCGGCTCGGTGAGCCCGAAGCCGCCCATGACCTTTCCGGAAGCCAGGAGGGGGACGTAGCGATTACGTTGTTCCTCGGTGCCGAATTCAACGATGGGAGAGGTGCCAAGGTTGGTATGGGCACTGATCGTAAGGCCATGGCTCGCGTCCACCTTGGCCAGCTCGTGGATCACGATGTAGTAGCTGAGCTGGTCGAGGCCGGCGCCACCCATTTCTTCCGGCCAAGGCGCGCCGAGGAGACCCAGTTCGCCCATCTTGCGGACGTTCTCCCAGGGGAACTCGCTGGTGCGATCCAGCTCAGCGGCAACCGGTGCCACCTCGGTCCGCGCAAACTCGCGCACCATGTCGCGCACCTGGTAATGCTGCTCGGAGAAATAGAGGGAGAGGTCCATGAGAGTCGAGAGTCGAGGGTCGAGGGCCGTGTGCGCTTAGCGCTCAGCGCCATGCGCCCGGAATATAACCCCGCATCGGAGCCACCATGCGCCGCCTGAGTTACCTCGTGCCGCTTCTAATCCTGGCCGCCTGCGGCACGGAACAGAATCCTCCTCCGGCCGCCAGTCTCACGCTGGTGCCGGTGGACAGCGGCTATGACTTCTCCGTCTATGTCGCCAGTCCG
Source organism: uncultured Gemmatimonadales bacterium (assembly GCA_966249295.1). Classification (GTDB taxonomy): domain Bacteria; phylum Gemmatimonadota; class Gemmatimonadetes; order Gemmatimonadales; family GWC2-71-9; genus CAMLHP01. Next base: position 5,113 of record CBINCZ010000172.1, on the reverse strand, counting down.
CCCGGTGATGCCAGCCGGCTCATAGTGGTGGAGCGTGGAGGCAAGATCTGGCTTCGCAAGAACGGTGTTCGCCAGGCGACCCCGTTCCTGGACCTGAGCTCACTCACGGGCGGCGGGCATGAGTACGGTGTGTACAGCATTGCGTTTCACCCGGCCTACGCCACCAACCGCCGGCTCTTCGTCTACTACGTCGACAACGACGGCAACTCCCAGCTCTCGGAATTCTCCGCCAACCCCGACTTCGACAGCGCCGATCCGGCCTCGGAGAAATCCATTCTCCACCAGGACCAGCCGTCGACTGCGGTGCTCTACGGCGGCCAGGTGGGGTTCGGCCCGGACGGCATGCTCTACTTCGCGTTCGGCGACAGCGACAACGGCGGCGAGCCGCTGAGCTTTGCCCAGGACAGCGGCTCGTGGATCGGCAAGATGCTGCGGCTCGACGTGGACGCGGCGTCACCCTACGCGGTGCCGGCCGACAACCCCTACATCAACCGGCCGGGGTGGAAGAAGGAGATCTGGCAGCTCGGATTCCGGAACCCCTGGCGCTGGAGTTTTGACCGGAGCACCGGCGATCTCTACGTCGGCGACGTGGGTGAGGAAAACACGGAGGAGATCAACTTCCTCGCGGCGCCGATCGAGGGCGGCAACAACTTCGGCTGGCCCTTCATGGAAGGCGACGGCTGCTACCAACCGGCGGTGGGTTGCGAGACGGCCGGCCTGGTAACGCCGCTGGTGGAGTACAGCCACCTCCAGACGGCCTGCGCCGTAACTGGGGGCTACGTCTATCGGGGCCGAGCCTTCCCCGCCATGCGCGGCGTGTACCTCTACAGCGACTACTGCGGTGGCTGGATTCGCAGCTTCCGCAAGACCTCGGCGGGAGCGGTTTTTGCATACCCCGAGGTCGTGGCACCACTCGCGAACGGGAAGACGGATAACGCAGTGTCATTCGGGGAAGATGCCGATGGCGAGGTGTACGTGGTGTATGCCTCGGGCCGGATATACAGGGTGGAGGAGGGGGAGTAGGGCTCGGCGGCTCGGCGGCTCGGCGGCTCGGCGGCTCGGCGGCTCGACGGCTCGGCGGCTTGACGGCTCGACGGCTCGACGGCTCGACGGCTCGACGGCTCGACGGCTCGACGGCTCGACAAGGTAACGCGACCGCGAGCGACATGGCATCACTTGAATGACGTATGCCTTGCCCTGGGCGCTACAGGATCGGGATCTTTCAGGATCAACCATGTCGCCCGAAGGGCGACACCTGCCGAGCAGCGGCTTTCAGCCGCGTGAGAAGCGTGGCTCGTTGTGACCCATTCCCCTCGCACACATCACACCCGCTGCATTCCTCGAGCCGCTCTCCGAAGTAGCCTATCAGCGCTTTCCGCCGGCACTGCTCCCCGGCTGCATAACGGGTGATGGCCCTCAGTCGAGCCAACGCCGCCGCTCGGCGGCGCTCAATCCGGCGCCACCCCTCGGCATGCTCGCTGCCGCCCAGTTCCTTGAGTAACCGATCCGCGGACGCACGCACACCTGCCGTGACTCGCTCAGGCGCCAGTTCCCCGCGCCACAAGGCTCGGAGCGTCTTCTTCGGCGGGAAAGTGACATCCAGCTGGCGTTCGTGGATCTCGGCGTCGCCTGGAGCGAACAGCACGTAGCAGCGCGCCGAAGCACCGTCGCGTCCCGCCCGGCCCGCCTCCTGGTAGTACGACTCAGGCGTCGGCGGGATGGTCCAATGCACCACGCGCCGGACGCCCGGCTTGTCAATGCCCATCCCGAACGCTGACGTGGCCACCACCACGCGAATCTCATCCTTGATGAACCGGTCCAGGCAGGCGTCCCGTCGCTCGCGCGAGAGCCCCGCGTGGTAGGCCTCGGCCACGTGGCCAGCGTACCGCAGCGCGCGGGCAAGTCTCTCGGTGGCCCTGCGAGTCGAGGCATAGACGATGGCCGTCTCGTCCCGCCGAAGCAGTGAGCGCAGCAGGGCCATCCGATCCGGCTCCCGCCGGACCCGGCACGCGCCGAACCAGAGATTGGTGCGATCAAACGACGCCAGGTGGAGGTCGAAGCGATCGCCATCAGGCAGGAGCGACTCCATGATGTCGCCTCGGACGGCCGGCGTCGCACTGCCGGTAAGCGCGACAATCGGCGGACGGCCGAGTAGCTCGGATGCCTGGCGGATATTGCGGAACGCGGGCCTGAAGTCGTGGCCCCATTCGCTGATGCAGTGCGCCTCATCCACCGCCAATCGGCGGGCGGCCACGCCGGCAGCGAATGCACGGGCGGCGAGAGTCGGAAGCCGCTCGGGCGAGACATAGACGAGCGAGAGGCGCCCCGCCCTGGCATCACGAAGTACGTTGTCCATCCGCCCCGCGGGCAGCTCACCCGACAGATGCTCGGCGGCGATGCCGCGACTGCGAGCGGCACCCACCTGGTCCTGCATCAGAGAAACCAACGGCGACACCACGACGGTCAGCCCGCCCAGCGCCACGGCCGGCACCTGAAAGCAGACCGACTTCCCCGCACCGGTCGGGAGCACCGCCAGCACATGCCGGCCGGCCATGACGCTCTCGACTACCGGCCGCTGTGACGGTCGAAAATCGGGAAATCCGAAGTGCTCCTTGAGCGCGCGCTGCGCCGTGGCGACGGAATCCATGCGACATGATGGCGCAGGAGCGGGCGGCACATGGTATCGGGAAAATGCGTTGCGAAGCTATTGACCGCTGAAGGCTGAACGCTGAAGGCAAGTTGCTTTCAGTGTTCAGCCTTCAGCTTTCAGCTCTCAGCGCGTAAACAACGACACTCCCACCGAGCCTCGGATGAGGTTCACCGCCGGGTCGAACATCCGGCTGTAGGTGCCCTCGATCCGGAAGGCGAGGCGGTCACCCTGGGGGATCAGCAGGCCAATGCCGCCGCCCAGGCCGAACTGGCTGTCATCACCGATATCGCCGAAGCTGGCCGCGATTTCCGGGAAGGCCAGGACGTACGGCTGGGCCCGGTTCGCGTCGTTGCTGAGCCCCAGGCGCAGGGCCAGCTGGCCATCCACGATGCCGGCCGTGCCGCTGCCGCTCGCCAGCTGGAATTGGATCCGGGGCTCGACCCGCGCCCGACCATCGCCCAGCGGGAAGCCAACCCGCAGCATGGCGCTGGGGACCGAGACGAGCAGGTTAGAGCCGCCGGTCTCGTATTGCGCGCCGATATCACTGCCGAACTCGATACCCCGCTGCTGCGCCGGCAGACTGCCCGACACCAGGCACAGCACACCCGCTACCACCAGACTGCCAGGAAAAGCACGCATGACCTGCTCCGAAGTTGGGGACGGAGCAAGTCTCGAGGGGTGGGATCAAGTGGGGGTAAAGAGCCAGGAGCTGCGAGCCGCGAGCTGCGGGCTGCGAGCGATGGACGATGCCTTCGGTCGGTGCTCGTAGCCCACAGCTCACAGCTCATAGCTCACAGCTCCTACTCCCCTTCCCCAAACCTCACACCCGCCATGAACTGGAGGCCGTTGATGTCGGGCGAGAAGAAGTGATGGAAGCGGCCGTCGGCCCAGAGGCCCACGGGCGTGTTACGAAGATGGAAATTGATGCCCGCCCCGGCGTTGAGGCCCAGCTGGGTTGATGCATCAAAGTCCTGGCTGGCAGCCAGGCTCAGGCCGCCCAGGAGGAACGGATGAACACTGGGATGATTGACGAAATTGTAGGTGGCATCGCCGTTGAGCAGGACGCCGTCGTCGCCGGTGCGGAAGATCCATGATCCGTCAAGCCGGAAACCCACCGGCCCGCCGGGGTAGTAGTCGAACGCGGCACCAAACCCGAAATCGCTGCCGCCATTGTCTTCCAGAGACACGTCGCCGCTGCCACCGACGCCGAACCGCGCGCCCTGGGCAAGGGCTGGCGAACTGATGAACGTTGCGAGGATTACGTATGCTGCGAGACGCGTGCGCATCAGAGGCTCCTTGGAGTGGGAGAGAAAGCGCAACGGTTGCAATCTGATGCGGCTGTAAGGGCTGGACCATGACGGGAATCACACTGTGGGCCCGGCTGAAACAGTACGGCCCCGCCGGGGGGCGGGGCCGCTGTCATGCGAATGGAACGACGCTAGTTGGTGAAGAAGGAGAGGCCGAGCCGCAGCCCGAGCTCGTTCAGGTCGCTGAAGCTGTCAGTCTCGAAGAAGTGCGAGAAGGTGGCCTCCGCCCGGAAGGCCAGCCGCTCCTGCATCGGGAAGAGGGCGCCCAGTCCGCCACCCACGAAGAATTGGGAGCCGCCGCCACCGGACTGGTGGTAGATGCCGGGGAAGACGGTCACAAAGGGCCGCATCATGCTGCGGTCCGTCTTGAGGTGGTAGACCAGTGCCGGGGCGAAGGAGAACGCCGTGTTGGTTTCGTCGTCGAAGTGCACGATGGTGGCCCAGAGATTCGGCTCGATCGAGACCCGGTCGTTCATCCACAGGCCGACGCGCAGGACGCCGGTCGGGACGTCGAAGAAGATGTCGGTTTCACCACCGCCGAAATCCACGAGCGCCCCCAGGTCCACGCCCAGCTCGATGGGCCTGGACTGGGCGGCCAGGGGAGGTGCCAGCAGCGAGACAGCGACGAGCAGCCCTGCGATGTGGCGTGAACGCATGATGCCCTCCGGCTAGGGGAACCTTCAAGGCAACGCCTGGTCACAACTCAGTGCAGGGCCGAACGGCGCCCGGCGCGGGGTACGCCTATGTCAGATGGAGTGCTCCAAGCTGGGAAATCCGGGCCATTTGCGCAAGAGGGAGGGGGAAAACAATACGGCCCCGCCCGGGGGCGAGGCCGCATTGTGGACTCGAACTGCAGTTGGATCAGCCGCCGAACTTGACGCCGACGTTGACCTGCAGGCTCTTCTGCGTGCCACCATTCTCGTCGCCGAGGAACAGCATGTTAAAGGTCGGCTCGGCGAAGATCTTGATGTTGTTCACCGGGTAATCGAACCCGGCGCCAGCCTTGGCCATGGGCTTGGTCAGGCTGAATCCATCGTCGCTCGCGTGGTAGACGCCGCCACCAGCGAGGATGTAGGGATGGATCTTGGAGGACGCGGAGGTCTGGAACGTGTACACGATGTCACCAGTGCCCTGGATCGGCGTGACGCCGTTCTTG
>CBINCZ010000171.1:0-5799 GCA_966249295.1 uncultured Gemmatimonadales bacterium | reverse complement strand
TCCTCGCGAATCTTGAGTCCATCTATCGTGAATCCTACGAGCAGGCCAAGGCGGCGGACGCCGAGGCTCGCATGAAGGATCTCGACAACGCATTCCAGCGCGACCAGCTCATGCTCGAAATCCTGCTGGACATCCGCGATCTCTTCTCCGTCGCGCCCGCCGCATCCGGCGCCAGCGCGCTCGAGCGCCTCGAGACACTGCGCAAGCTCACCCGACTCCGTTGAAAGGCCGTGACATGTTCCGACCTGCATCGCTGATCCTGGCGCTCGCGCTCGCCGGTTGCGGAGCATCTTCCGATTCCGAAGGCACGCTGGCGCCGCCGACCGCTGCGGATCTGGTGGTGTACGGCCGGGTCTGGACCGGTGACACGGCGGCACCATGGGCCGGCGCCGTTGCAGTTGTGGGCGACACGATCGCCGCAGTTGGCGACAGCAGCACGCTGGCCGCGTGGGTGGGTGCTTCGACCAGGGTGATCGACAACGGCCGACTGATGGTCACGCCCGGCCTCATGGACGGGCATGCGCACTTTTCCTCCGGCGGGTTCCAGCTCGCCAGCGTGGACCTGCGCGACGCAGCGACACCCGCCGAGTTCATCCAGCGGCTCAAGACCTACGCCAGGAAGCTGAAGCCGGGTGAATGGATCACCGGCGGCGACTGGGATCATGAGCGCTGGGCTGGGGCACCGCTGCCGAGGCGCGACTGGATCGATTCGGTCACGCCCAACAACCCGGTCTTCGTCAATCGACTCGACGGCCACATGGGACTGGCCAACAGCCTGGCCCTCAAGGCCGCGCGCATCACGGCGGCCACGCCGGACGAGCCGGGCGGCACCATCGTGCGCGACGCCGACCGCTCGCCCACCGGCATCCTCAAGGATGGAGCACAGGATGCCGTGTACGGCGCCATGCCCGACCCGACACCGGAGCAGATGGATTCGGCGGTAGTGCGCGCCACCAACTGGGCCGCGTCCAAGGGTGTCACCGCGGTCTCGGCGGTGTCCGCATCGTGGGGTGAGATTGCATCAGCTCGCCGCCTGCGGAAAGCGGGGCTGCTCAAGACCCGCATCAGCTTCTATCCGGCGCTCGGTGGTTGGCATCGGGTGGCGGACTCACTGAACGCCAACGGGCCCGGCGACGACTGGATTCGCGTGGCCGGCGTCAAGGGGTTCGTGGACGGCTCGCTCGGCTCAGGTACTGCGCTCTTCTTCGAGCCCTACGCGGACGACCCATCCACATTCGGCCTGCTCGTGACACCGGAAGATTCGCTGCGCGCGTGGGTCGGTGCCGCTGACAGCGCCGGTCTCCAGGTGGTAGTGCACGCGATCGGCGAGCGGGCCAACGCGCTCATCCTCGATATCTACGACAGCGTGTTCGCGGCCCACGGCCAGCGCGACCGGCGCTTCCGCGTGGAGCATGCGCAGCACCTCCGCACTCAGGACATTCCGCGCTTTGCGCGGCTTGGCGTGATCGCGTCCATGCAGCCGTATCACGCCGCGGACGACGGCCGCTGGGCCCAGAAGCGCCTCGGCCCGGAGCGCGTGAAGGACAGCTACGTCTTCCGCTCCCTGCTCGACAGCGGCGCTCGGCTCTCCTTCGGCTCCGACTGGAGCGTGGCGCCACTCGATCCCATGCTTGGCATCGCCGCCGCAGTCACGCGCCAGACGCTCGACGGCAAGAACCCCGGAGGCTGGCTTCCCGAGGAGAAGATCAGCGTGGACGAGGCCCTGCACGCCTACTCCACCGGCGACGCATACGCCATGTTCGCCGAACGCAGCCTGGGCAAGCTGAAGCCCGGCTACAAGGCCGACATCCTCCTGCTCGATCGCGATCTCACCACGATCCGCCCGGAGGAACTCTGGAAGGCCAAGGTGCGGACCACCATCGTGGGCGGCAAGGTCGTGTACCAGGCGGAGAGTGAATGAAGCGGCTGGGCGGTGCGGTGATGGGCCTGCTGTGCTCGGTCGTGGTCGTCAATGTGCTCCTCGCGCAGGCCGCCGACCCGGCGTCCTCGAACGCTGATTCACTGGACGCCGAGCTGCAGTACGAGCTGGCCATGCACGCGTGGGACCGTGAGAACTATGACACCGCCGACAGTTTGCTGCGCCAGGCGCTTCGGATCGATCCCTGGTTTCCCGAGGCGAACTTTGCACTTGGCTACCTGCCGTTTGAGCGTTATCACAAGCTGAGCGAATGGGAGGAGAAGCATCGCGTGCCCGACAGCCTGACGGCTGTGGTGCAACAGGCGCGCGAGCACATGCGGCTGGCGGCACTGGTGGATCCGTTTGTCGGCTGGGGCAAGTCCAACTTTGTATTTCTGCCATCCTGGGCCATGAAGAACTTCTCGCCCAGGGAGCGGGCCAGGCTCCCCACCTGGTTCTTCTACTGGCGAGGCCTGACGTATGCCCGCGGCGATTCCTACGCCAATGCCATCGGCGACCTCACCGAAGTGCTCACCCGGCTGGACCAGGCGCACGATTCGATTCCGACCAACGCCATGCTGCCGCTCGTCGCCAATGAGATCCGCTATGTGATGGCGGTGATCGAGCTCAAGGCCGGCCGGACCATCGAGGCACGGCAGCATTTCGAGCAGGTGCTGGCACAGGACCTCGGCATGTACATGGCGCATGTCCGGCTGGCCGATCTTCACGAACGGAACGGAGCGTGGAATGCCGCCATCCGCGAGCGGCAGCGGGCGGTGGAGACGAAGCCGGGCGATCCCGTCCTGCTCTACCAGCTCGCCACCACGCTGGCGCGCGCTGCACGCCTGCCCGAGGCCGACAGTGCCGTAGCCCGCGCCATGTCGCTCAATCCGCATAATGCGGAATACGTCTACCTTGCCGCACGCGTCCAGCTGGCGCTGGGCGATTCCGCACGCGCTGCCGCTACCTACCGGAAATTCCTCTCCATGGCGCCGAGCTCACTGTCGGCCGACCGTGTGGCAGCACAATTGCAGCTTGCCAAGCTCGATTCCTCATACATGCAATAAGCGGCACGGCTGGACGGCAGTTCCTGTTTTCCTCAAAAGGGAGGACGACGATGCGGCTGGGACTCGTGACCCTGGTTCTGGCTGGAACGCTGGCGTCGCCACTGGCGGCGCAGAAGATCACCCTGTCGGCATCGGTGAATGAGCTGGAGGCCGCCGTCAAGAAGGACTCCAACGACGCGGCCGCCTACTACAACCTTGGCGTCGGCTACTTCGCGCACAAGAAATACGACCAGGCTGAACATGCCTTGCGTGAGGCGCTCGCCATCGAGCCCCGCTTCGCGGATGCATGGCTCGCGCTGTCACTGGTGCACGACAATGACGACGACTTCTGGAAGGATATCCGGAAGGCCAAGGGTGATAGCGCCGTTCGCCAGACCGCGGAGGAATACGGCCGCTATTATCGCCGGGCATTCCTGATCAATCCCCTGGTGGACATGCGGCTGCTTGCCGCCACCATGCGGGTCTCCGGCAGCGGCGATTTCATCAAGGGGCTCAAGGCACTGGTGGAAGGGCGCTATGACGAAGCACAGGAGCGCCTGACCAAGGCGGCCGACTTCTACGATGGGGCCCTGACGTCGAGCGGGGCGGACGCGCTGCGATGGCTCAGCGCCATGGCCTCGGCGCGCGCCGAGAAGCCTGAAGCGGCTATTGCCACGCTGGAAACGCTGATCGAACATGTCGACGCCCGGAAGTCCAACCCGGATACGACTGATTTCACCGAACTCGATGCCGCGGAGATGCGGCAGGTCGTCGCTGCGCTCAAGCTGCAGGCCGGCAAGACTGACGAAGCGATCTCGCTCTACCAGGATGTCCTGACCCGCAACATCGGCAACTACATGGCGCATGTCCGCCTGGCCGACATCTATGAAAGTCGCCGCGATTTTGCTCATGCCATTGCCGAGCGGGAACGGGCGCGTGACACCAACCCCGACGATCCCTCGCTGCTGATGGACCTGGGGATCACGCTGGGCAAGGCCGGCCGTTTTGCCGATGCCACACGCCAGCTGCAGATGGCGGTCGAGCGCAATCCCCGCGACACCCGCGCGCTCTTCTGGCTGGGCATGGCGGAGCAACAAGCCGGTGACGCGGCAGGGGCGCGCACGGCGTATACCCGCTTCGTCGCAACAGCACCCAGCCGGTTTGACCGCCAGATTCAGCTCGCGCGCCAGCATCTGGGAGAGCTGCAGTGAAGTCACCGACCGCGCTGCTCCTGATGTTATCGGTTCCGGGCGTGGCCGTGGCGCAGCGCCCGGAGCCGCCGGCGTATGAGCTGCTGCAGACCTTCTCGGGCCTGCTGGGGCAGATCCGCTCCAACTATGTGGACAGCGTCACCACGTCACAGTTGGTGTATGGCGCCATCGACGGCATGTTGCGGAGTCTCGATCCGCACAGCCGCTTCATGCGGCACGCGGACATGGAAGCGGAAATCCAGTGGGCCAGTGGCGAGCTGAGTGGCGCCGGTATCGCGCTGGACGACGTGGAAGGCGAACCCACGGTGGTCGCCGTGTATCGCGACGGCGCAGCTGACCGCGCCGGAATCCTCCCGGGCGACCGCCTCCGCTGGGTGAATGACACGTCGGTTGCCGGCCTCCCTGCGTCCAGGATCAACACCAGATTGCTCGGCGCCGAGGGCACACGTGCGCGGCTGGGGCTCGCGCGTGGCTCGCGGCTTGAGCCGGACACCTTCAACGTCGAGATCAAGTACCGGCCGCTCGAGCCGCATGCCGTGACTGACACCCGCATGCTGGACGAATTCACCGGCTACATCCGCTTCCAGGAGTTCTCCGCCAACGCTGGTGATGACGTCGAGCAGGCGTTCGGAGCCCTGAAGAAGCAGGGTGCCCGGCAGGTGGTGCTCGACCTGCGGGGCAATCCCGGCGGGTTCGTCACCGGTGCGGTGGAGATTGGCGGCGCACTGCTCCCGAAGGGGACAGTCATCTTCTCGGCGCGGGGCCGACGCAGCACCGACAGCACCGATTTTCGTACCAAACGTGACGGCAAGTATCGCGACATTCCGCTCATTGTCCTGATCGATGGCGGCACGGCCAGCGCCGCCGAAGCGCTGGCGGCATCGCTGCAGGATCACGACCGGGCCCTCCTGATGGGGCAGCGCAGCTTTGGCAAGGCGCTGATCCAGCAGCTCCTGCCGGTCCCACCCAACGGCGATGGCGTGTGGCTTACGGTGGGCTACGTGGTGACGCCGAGCGGACGGGTAATCCAGCGGCGCTACAAGGGACTCGACGTGAGGCAGTATTACACCTTGCGGGCCGGGGACGCGGAGGACACCACCAAGGTCTTCCACACCGACGCGGGACGGGTGGTGCGGGGTGGTGGCGGCATCGAGCCCGATATCGTGCTGCCGGAAGCGGAGCCGGCACCGGTCTGGTGGAGCATCGCGGCCGACAGCAACTTTGCCGTGGCCGTGGCCGACAGCGTGGCCCCGCTCCTGGGCGCGGACAACGCTGCCCGTTCGGCCTGGATGAATGACACCACCGCATGGCGCACCCGTTTGCTCGTTCCATTCATGGCGCGGGTGCGCGCCCACCTCCACATCTCAGGCCAGCTTTCGCCGGGCCTGGAATACCAGGTCATGCGGCGACTGGCTTCTCGTGCCGCCGAAGTGCGCTGGGGCCGGGACGCGCGAGATGAGCTGCTGGCCCGTAGCGACGCCGATGTGAAGGCGGCGATGGGGGCGTTTGATAAGGCAAGGGCGCTAAGAGCTGAGAGCTGAGAGCTGGGAGCTGAGAGCTGAGAGCTGAGAGCTGAGAGCTGAGAGCTCAGCGCTTGGGTATCGCTTTCCCGATAAACGCGCCG
>CBINCZ010000170.1:0-5870 GCA_966249295.1 uncultured Gemmatimonadales bacterium | reverse complement strand
AGTCCCCAAGGGAGCTCCGTCCGTGAGATCGCGGTCGGGCTGCATGTTTGCTTCGCCTCGCTCCGCTTGGCTATGAATTGACAGGTGGGGGACGGCCTCGCGCGCCAACAGCAAACAGCAAGCGACCCGTCCGCTGTCCCTCCCCCTACAACCGGAACAGATAGCTCACCTTCGCAAAGAAACTGTCCCGCTGCCTCTGAAGCTCGCTGAAGCGGAAGGCGCGGGGTTCGGTCATGCTGCTGCCGTAGCCGGCGAAGACCACGGTGCCCGGGGTGGGCGTGAAGGCGAGCAGGATATCAGCGTGGACGTTGTTGCGCTCGAATGCAGCAGCGCGGAGAAAGCCGCCGGTGCCGTCGGAGAAGTAGATGGGAAGCTCGGTGCGCGAGTTGTCGCGCAGGCTGTCCTGCTTCGTGGTGGCGTACTCTCCCACCAGCCGGATGAAGAGCGGACGGGCAAGCTGGTATTCCACCTTGAGGCGCGGGATGCGCCGGAGCAGCACCAGGCTGCCGTCGGTGCGCCGGTTGGTCTGCTGGTGATTGTAGGTGAAGGACAGCCGGAGCTGGTCGGTGGGCCGCACGTTGACCCCGCCCTGAATCACGAACAGCTCGCCCGACGCCCACTCGGGAAAGTTCTCGTCGTTGCCATAGAGCGCCAGCACATTGGCGTCGAACTGCTTCCACGTGGGCGTCGTGACGGTGACATAGACGTCGTTGTTGGGAATCGTCTCCTGGCCCACGTAGGGCTGGTACGAAATCCCGCCGCCTCCATCCGGCACGCCCAGGAAGTAGTTGGCGTAGAGTCCCTCATCGTACCCGAACGTCTCCAGGAACCATCCGCCACCCACGGTCCAGCCGCCCCTGAGCGACGTGTTCACGTCGAAGTGCAGCTTGCGGTCCTGGATACCGCCGTCATGGATGAAACGCTGGTACTGCCACATGCCGTCCAGCGTGACAGCGGTGGTCACCCGCTGCACCAGCGACCCCTGTTTCGGGTAAAAGGAGTAGTTCGGCGCAATCATCGCATGGACGATCCCGTTCCGGCTGATGAACCCGCTCCGCGTCACGAATTGGTCACCCACACCGGAGAAGGTGCTGCGCCAGCCGAATCCCTGGCCGTTACGGTCGAAGCGGATGCCCCACAGGGGATCGGTCACGGTGACGTCGCCCATGCGGGTGCGGCTGGCGGCGAGCTGCGCGGTGATGGCATACACCCCGCCGAACACGATCCGGCCATCCACGTCCGCCACGCGATTGTACTCCCCGCCGTCAATGAAGTCGGTGTAGGCAATGCCCACCCGCGAACCACCGCCAATCCCCTTCTGCAAGCGCAGGATGTTGAAGACCGGGTTGCTGCCGTTGGTGGAGACATCGCGATCGTCCACCGCCGAGAGAAATGCCACGTCGGCACCCAGGGTCTTGCCGGTGAGCTTCACCGCCGCCACCGGCTGCACGATGCTGCGGGTGTAGATCAGGTTGCTCGGCGTGTTGAACTGCTCGATGCCGTCGAGGAAGAAGGGACGCTTCTCCGAGAAGAAGAGCGCCTGGCGGGGATCGAAATTGAGCTGTCCTGCGTCGCTCTCCACCTGACTGAAGTCGGGATTGGCGGTCGCATTGAGTGTCAGGTTGTTGGTGACGCCCCAGCGGACGTTGCCGCCAATATCGGGCTCGACGTCGCCGTAATGGTAGCTCCCGTCACTGGCGCGGGCGCCGGCGTAGCCCGCCGTGAGTTCGGGGTTCACGTCCACCACGAGACCACGGCGCAGGTTCTCCAGGCCTACGAGATGGCCGGACTGGCCGATGAACGACGCCTTGGCCCGGAGCGCGGGGGCCCAGACGTCCTCGACGCCCGAATGCTGGACGTGGCGCACCACCTGGAAGGACCAGCTCTGCGAGGCCCCGGGCTGGAAGCGGAGACTCTTGAAGGGAATCTCGATCTCGATCTCGTAGCCGCCGGGCACCAGCCGGCCGCGGGAGTGCCAGGTGAAGTCGGGACTGAGATCGGCGCGGTCGCGGGTGGCGCCGGCCGACCCGAACGTGAGTGAATTCTGGCCCGTCTCCACCAGCGCGCCATCGGCCTGCACGCCCAGCGGATTCACCCCGAACATGCTGGCGGTGCGGCCGTCGTTGAAGGTCCCGATCAGCAGTTCGATCCAGTCGTCGGAACCGATCCGGTCGCGATCAGCGAGTGTCGCCTGCGGCTCGCCGTGGGCCTCACGCGCGCGCACGCCGACATGCAGCGCGGTGGGCGAGTACCACACCAGGATGGTGGTGGAGTCGGCCGCCGCGGTGCCGTCAGTGGGAAGGAACTGCGAGAACCCGGTGAGCTCTGCCGCCTGGGCCCAGGCCGGTTCGTCGAGCTGGCCGTCCAGCGTCGCGTCGAGCTCGAGGCGGGGCGCTGCCACGTTGACCTGGGCCGCCCGGCCATTGAAGACCGGCGGGGCGATCGTGTCGGCGGCGCCGGGACCGACCATGGTACCCTGGAGCAGGAGCAGCAGAGCCAGATGCATGATTGACGTGAGTTGGAGTTTGTGGGGTGACGGGCCTTCTACTCGCTACGGCAGCGGGAACGGCCGGGTTTCGCGGTGCGGCGGGCGGGTTAAAATCCAGCCACACCCAGCCCGGAGCCGACCCGTGCACCGCTTGTCCCGCGTCGTCACCCAGGTGAAAACCGGGGTCACCCTGCTCGCCTTGCTCGCCCTGCTCGCCGTGCCAGCCCGTGCCCAGCAGCGCCCCCACCGCGACGCGAATCTCGAGCGCCAACTGGCGGCGCTGGCGGACAGCGTGGACGGCGACGTCGGGATCTACGTGCACAACCTCAAGACCGGTGTCACCGCTGAGGTCAACGCGGACAGCCTCTTTCCCACGGCGAGCATGATCAAGGTGCCGATCCTGGTCACCCTGTTCGACCAGATCGTCAAGGGGAAGGTGGACATCCACCAGCGGATGGTCTACACCGATTCTCTCTACTATCCCGGCACCGACATCCTGGGCTCGTTCAAGGACAGCGCCAGCATCGATGTGAGTGAGCTCATCATGCTCATGCTCACGATGAGCGACAACACCGCGTCGCTCTGGCTCCAGTCGCTCGCCGGCGGCGGCGTCACCATCAATCAATGGCTCGAGGCGCACGGCTTCGAGCAGACGAGGATGAACTCGCGGACGGAAGGCCGTCGCGGCAACTGGGAGCAATATGGCTGGGGGCAGACCACGCCGAGGGAGATGGCTCGGCTGGTCACAATGATACGCGAGGGGAAGGCGGTGAGCGAGGCCGCGAGTGAGGAAATGTATCGTGCGCTTACTCGCAGCTACTGGAACGGCCAGGCGCTGGCCATGCTGCCGCCGTGGGTGCAGGCAGCGTCCAAGCAGGGCGCGGTGGATCATGCGCGGAGCGAAGTGGTGCTGGTCAACGCCCCATCGGGCGACTACGTCTTCTGTGTCGCGACGAAGAACCTGGCCGACAGCACCTGGGCCGCGAGCAACGAGGCCTGGGAACTGATCCGGCAGGTCTCGGCCCTACTTTGGAAGCGGTTTGAGCCCAAGCGGCCCTGGACGCCGGATGCGGGAGCGGCGGCGTTGAAGCCAAGTGAGGAATAGGGTCGAGGGTCGAGGGTCGAGGGTCAAGGTAGATCGCCTGGCGGTGTCATTGCGAGGAGGGCCCGTGGGGGCGACGCTTGCGTCGCCCTGCAGGGCCCGACGAAGCAACCTTGCAGCCCTACCGCGATGCCTCGACTCTCGACTCTCGACCCTCGACCCTCGACCCTCGTCCCTCGTCCCTCGACTATGAGGAGGCGCACCATGTTCGAACTCCACAGCCCCGCCTTCGCGCGGGGAGAAGCCATACCGAGGAAGTACACCTGCGAAGGTGACGACATCTCCCCGCCCCTGGCGTGGAGTGGCGCGCCGGAGGGAACGAAGAGCTACGCGCTGCTGGTAGACGATCCCGATGCGCCCGATCCGGCTGCGCCGAAGCGACTGTGGCTCCACTGGATCCGCTACAACATTCCACCCGATGTGCAGGAATTGCCGGAGGGCGCCGGCAACGACGCGCCGACCCAAGGTGCCCAGGATCTCACGAATGACGACAAGGTGGCCGGCTGGTCCGGCCCCTGTCCGCCGAGGGGACGGCACCGGTACTTCTTTCATTTATATGCGTTGGACACGATGCTGACCGGGCTGGGCGAAAGAGCGAGCCGGAAGGACTTCGAGAAGGCAATGGACGGGCATGTGCTGGGGAAGGCCGAGTTGATGGGAACATATGAGAAGGCGGGAAGACGGGAAGGTGGGAAGACGGGAGGTTAAACGCGCAGGAGGGGCAAAGCCATGGCTTTGCCCCTCCTGCGCGTTCAGCGAAGCTGACTCGACCGGCCGCAGGCCGCAGCCGGCCGCACGGTCTTTCGGGATTCCGCCCTGCAACGTAAGATGGGAGCGATACCAATTGACGCTCTTGGAGAAAGAGTGCTGCACTCACGGTGGGCTTTGTTCACTATAGTGATCCCGCTTGTCGCAAGCTGTGAGCTCCGCTCACAGCCAACCGTTACGTTCGCGCCAGACTCGGTCGTGCTCGATTACGAGCAGCAAACGATGACAATCGTAGGGGCACTGAAAAGCAGCGGCGGGCCGGCGCCTTCGACCGTTTGGGTGTGGGCCTATTTCATCAACCCTGATGTGAATACCAACGGCAGCTGGTCTGACGCCGCTATTCGCATCGATAAGCCGTTTCAGTTCGGCGACACTGCCACAGTGCGAGCTGTCGGAGGCTTCCACTGGGCGACAAATACCGATCTACCCAGAAAGGGCTACTATGCCTGGATAAGCGTTTCGGCTGTGTCCGCTGAGGACGCACGGATTCCCGCAGATGAGCGGAACTATCGCAGTCAGGGAGCGTTGCCAGTGATTTCGCGGTGATGGCTAGCGAGGATGGATCAGTATTCTGGCCTGCAAATGCGATAGGCCGACCAGCTCATTCTCACACGTGCTTGCGACTTCCGGGACGCAGGCTGAGAAGGTTGACGTTCACCACCGGAGTCCTTTGACCGACTAGACCTTGGGCTCGGGCACAGCCAGCATAACGAGGACCATGAGCTCCTCTCGTCGTTGGGCATCGTTTCTCCCCGTTTTGAGCGCTCCACTGGCGGTGCTTCTCGCAACCGCCTATGTCGCGCGTAACGACGGTTTCGGCAGCGGCGACATCGAAGGCTTCGCCTTCTGGTCTGTCCTGCTGACGCTTCCCCTCGTGGCCTTGTTCCGAAGCGTGTCCCGATCGATCGCCACGTCAAACGCTAGCGTACGAATCCTGGTCGGCGCCGCCGTCGGTGTTGACGGTGCCTTGCTCTTCACCATTGCCTTGGCTCTGGGCATGGGTCCAATGATCGGGGCCTTCAGTTTCCCGATTCTCTCAATCTGGACCATTGCTTCTGTCATCCCGTGCGCTCTCGCCGCATTGCTGGTGACGCCTGATTCTGCCACGCCCAGCCTCCGCCATGCGCTAAGATGGGTGGGGGTTGCGCTGGGTGGATTGGTCCTCGTTGGACTGCTTCCGCTTGGGCTTGTGTACGGCAGCATGTATGTGTGGGGTCGCGCCCAGCCGGAGACCTATCTTGTACCGGAGGGGTTTGAGGGTCCTGTGTTTATCATCTTCGACCAGGCCGGAGCTGACCCACTGCCCATCGTGGATGGTCGGCGCATCATCGAGGTGCCCCGAAGTGGCGTCGTGATAACGAGTAGTCCAGAAGCAGAAGGATGGAAGAATCCCGAAGTCTTCCGGGTTACGAACGCTGGGTCACGCGAACCTGTGACTACCGATTGGTCACGATCTGATACGCTTGCTGTGGCAGTCCATACACACTGGCTTCCCACGCGAATGGGGGCTAG
>CBINCZ010000169.1:0-5873 GCA_966249295.1 uncultured Gemmatimonadales bacterium | reverse complement strand
ACCCTTGATCCACGAGGTCCTGACTCATGAAGCGCATGTCTGGTGTTTTTGCCCTCTTGGCCGCCACGGCTCTGGCTGCGGCCTGCGGCGGTGCGCCGGAGCCCGAGCAGCCGGCGCCGGTGACGTCCACGGTGGACAGCGCCGCCATCCGCGCTCGCCAGCGCCAGGATTCGATTGACGAGGCCAACCGCCGCCGCGCCGAAGAAGAGGCCCGGCGCGCGGCCGCGGAGCGTGATGCCAGCGCGGCGGCGGCGGCGCTCCGGAATGACATGAGCGCCATGATCCACTTCGACTACAACGTGGCCGACATCCGCAGCCAGGACCAGGCGGTGCTCGACCGCAAGGCGGCCATCATGCAGGCCAACACCGCCGTGCGCATCCGCATCAGCGGTCACGCCGACGAGCGCGGCTCCGACGAGTACAACCTCGCCCTCGGCAACCGGCGCGCCGCCGCCGCCAAGCGCTACCTCATGAACCGCGGCGTGGATGGTTCGCGCATCGACGTGATTTCCTACGGGGAAGAGCGGCCCATCGCCATGGGCGCCACCGAGGACGCGTACGCGCAGAACCGGCGTGACGAGTTCGAAATGACCGCAGGCGGCGACTCGCTCGTCGCGCCCCAATGAGGTCCCGGGTCCTGGTCCTCGCGTCGGTCGCGCTCCTCGGGGCCTGTGCCATGAGGAGCGAAGTGCGGAACGTCGAGGACCAGATCACCCAGCTCAAGGACGTCCCGGACCGGCGCGACCAGGAGCGGTCGCGCCAGCTGGCTGAAGTCATCCGGCTGCAGCAGGCCATGATGGACTCGCTCCGGTCCACCCGCGCGGCGGTGTCGCAGCTGCGGGGCGACTTTGCCAACGACCTGTACGACGTGCAGCGCCAACTGGTGCAGCTGCAGGAGCTCACCGGCCAGAGCCAGCAGCGGCTGAGCGAGCTGCGCACCCAGCTCGAGCGCCGCGCCGAGGAGCTGCAGCAGCCCGAATCGGTGCCGTCAGGCGGCCCGCCGGACACCACTCGGACGTTCGTGAACCCGTCGCAGGCGCAGCCCTCGGCCGACCAGATGTACCAGACTTCACTGGGACAGCTGCGGCTCGGGAGCGCATCCACGGCGCGGATGGGATTCCGGGAGCTGCTCAAAGCCTATCCCACCAGCGACAAGGCACCCGACGCGCTCTATTACATCGGCCAGAGCTTCGAGACCGAAAATGCGGACTCGGCGCTGTACTACTACCAGCAGGTAACCCGCGACTATGCCCAATCGCCGCGGGCCGGCTCCTCGTACTATCACATCGGCCTGATCAAGGAGCGCGCCAACGACGGGGCGGCCGCGCGCGATGCCTATCAGAAGGTGGTCCAGTCCTTTCCCAACTCGGACGAGGCCGCACTGGCCAGAGATCGGCTGAAGGCGCTCGGGTCCTGACCCCCGGGCGCCGTCCCGGCTTGTCCCCATGAACGGATCCGGCGCTGAAATGCCCTTCCTCGAACATCTCGAGGAACTGCGCGTTCGCCTCATCCGTGCCCTGCTCGCGATCATCGCGGGCTTCGTGGTCGGCTTCTTTGTCGTCCAGAAGTTCCAGCTCGTCGGCATCATCTCCCGGCCCATCCAGCCCTACCTCGGCAACGGTGGCAAGCTCGCCGTGCTCACGCCCACCGAGCCGGTCATGATCGTCTTCAAGCTCGCATTCGTGGTGGGCCTGGTGCTGGCGGCGCCCGTGGTGATCTGGGAGGTCTGGGCCTTCATGGCGCCGGCGCTCTACGCCAGGGAGCGTCGTGTCATCATCCCGGCGCTGTTCGTGGGCAGCGGACTCTTCGTGCTGGGCGCCGTGCTGGCCTGGTACTTCGTGGTGCCCCAGACGCTGCGGGTGCTGTTCAGCTTCCAGACTGACGCACTCATGCCGATGATCACCTACGACGGCTATTTCTCCTTCCTTATCCAGGTGCTCATCGCGCTCGGCCTCTCGTTCGAGCTGCCCCTGCTCATCTTCATTCTTGCCTGGCTCGGGATTGCCACCCCGGCCCGGCTCAACCACTTCCGCCGCTTCGCCATCGTGCTGGCATGCGTCGCGGGCGCGTTCCTGTCCCCCGGGACTGACCTGCTCAGCATGGTGATGTTCACCATCCCGCTCCTGATCCTCTACGAGATCGGTTTCCTGGGGAGTGTGCTCATCAGCCGGCGTCGTGCGCGGAAGGCCGCGGCCGCGGCCGCGGTGCTCGTGCTGCTGATGCTGGGCGGCCGGCGCGCCGAGGCGCAGGACGTACCCAAGCGCGCGCCCCCGGCACAGGCGGCGGAAAGTCTTCCTCAGCGTCCGGACTCCTTGCGCCAGGATACGCTGGCGCGACAGCAGCCGCCCGACAGCCTGCTCGAGGCGCTCCTCCGTCGGCCAGGCTTCACGCCGATCCAGTACCAGGCGGACTCGGCCACCTTCACGGCGGAGGACCGTCGTCTCGAGCTCAACGGAACGGCCCGTGCCGAGCGGCAGGGGGTGGCGCTCAGCGCCGGCCATATCGCGTACGACCAGTCCGAGTGCCTGCTGACGGCCAGCGGCAAGCCAACGCTCACGCAGGGCGACAGCACCGTGGTGGGCGAGTCGGTGCGCTACGACACCTGTCGCAGGACGGGCGTTGTCCGGGGCGGGCAGACCGAATTTTCCGAAGGCGGGACCACCTGGTTCATCCGGGGCAACGTGCAGAAGTCCTCCGGCGCGAAGCAGCTCTTTGCCGGGGCCAGCGAAGTCACCTCCTGCGTCCTGCCGTCGCCGCACTATCACTTTGCCGCGCGGCGGATCAAGTGGGTCTCGGGCGACATGCTGGTGGCGCGTCCGGTGGTCCTCTACATCCGCGACATCCCGATCCTCTGGCTGCCATTCATCTTCCAGGATACGCGGCCGGGACGTCACTCCGGCATTCTCATCCCGAAGGTGGGCATCAACGACATTTTCCGCACCTCGCGGAGCTACCAGCGGCAGATCACCAACATCGGGTACTACTGGGCGCCGAACCCATACCTGGACTTCACGGCTCGACTGGACTGGTACTCCGGGCGCTACCTGCAGGCGGGCGTGACCAGCCAGTACAACGTGCTCAACCGGTTCCTGCGGGGCTCCTTCGAGGTCAATCGTCAGTGGGAGTCAGGCGGCGGCTCCGGCATGGCGGTGCACTGGGCGCATCAGCAGGCCTTCAACCTGTCCACCAACCTGAACTTCGACATCCAGTATCAGAGCAACACGCGGATCGTGGACCGCAACGCGCTCGACCCGACCCTGAACACGCAGCTGGTGACGAGCCAGGTCAACTTCAGCAAGCGATTCGAGTGGGGCACCGTCTCCCTCGGCGGTAACCGCCGCCAGTCGCTCTCGGATTCCACCTCGACAACGCAGCTGCCGTCGCTGTCGATCTCGCCCAAGCCCCTCGACCTGGGCAGCGACATCACCTGGTCGCCATCGCTGACTTATTCGCGGACCGTTGACGCCAACCGTCCGCTGGCGCCGCTCCTGGTGCTGCGGCCCGATGGCACGGTGGATACTGTGCCCCAGCTGGCCGACAACCGGAACAGCCAGCTCAACTTCACGACGCCGATCCGCTTCGGCACATTCAACTGGACCAACGCCCTGACGGTGCAGGACACCAAGCTCTCGGGACTGCAATCTGATTCCCTGCGCCAGCCGAACCTGGACACACCGGACCCGTTTGACTCGGTCACGGTGTACCGGTCCGCGGCCGGCGATTTCCAGACCGGCTTCAACTGGAACACTGGCGTCAACCTGCCGCTGCTGTTCCGCTCCACCTGGAAGCTGCAGCCCAGCATTCTCGTGGCGAATGCCTCCACGCAGAGCCAGTTCTTCGCGGTGCGGAACCGGAGCACCGGGGGCGCGTGGGTATTCCAGAAGAAGCGCCTGGAATTGCGGGCAACCCTTTCGCCCACACTGTTCTTCCTTTCGAGCGGCGGCATCGGTCCGTTCTCGCGTTTCCGGCACAGTATCTCGCCCCAGGTGGCGTGGGATTATCAGCCCGCCGCCGACGTGCCGGAGGAGTTTGCACGAGCCATCACGCCCCGCGGCGGAACGCCGCAGCTGCACAGCGACGCGCGTCATACCCTGAGCGTCGGGCTTTCGCAGAACCTGGAGGCCAAGGGACGGGCGCCGAAGGGTGACTCGCTCGGAACCTCGGCGAGGAAATTTCGGCTGCTCAGTATCTCGACCTCGCCGATCACCTACGACTTCGAGCAGGCCAAGCAACCCGGCAGGTCGGGGTGGGTAACCCCGTCGATCACGAATACCTTGCTGAGCGACCTGTTGCCCAGTCTCAGTATCCGGGTGACGCACGACCTGTGGCGCGGGGCGGTCGGGTCGGACACGGCCCACTTCGATCCGTTCCTCTCGAACGTTTCGGCCAGCTTCTCGTTCACTGGCGGTTCGGTCCGGGCGCTGGGCTCGTCCTTCGGCGTCGGCTCGCCCAGCCGTCCCGGCCAGTTCGATGACGCGGCGCAGACACTCTACCGGCCCGGCTACCAGAAGGGCGGCGGCCTGCTGGGCCCGCAGACCCAGAGCCCGGGCGGGTTCTACAGCAACGACCAGATCCCCATGGGCGGCAACCGCCAGTTCAGTGCGAGCTTCACCTACTCGCTCTCGCGCCGGCGGCCCAATCCGTTGCTGCCGGACGACCCCAATCGGTCACAGCAGAACGTGAGCTTCAGCACCCTGTTCTCGCCCACGCCCCTCTGGGCCGTCTCGTGGCAGACCCAGTACAACATCACCGACAAGCGGTTCGAGTCCCATGTCGTCCGGCTGGAGCGCGACCTGCACGACTGGCGTGCGGCTTTCAATTTCGTGAAGAATGCCAACGGCAATGTGGCGGTGTATTTCTCGATCTACCTGATCAACCTGCCGGAACTGAAACTGGACTTCAATCAGTCCACGTTGGGAGAGTGATTGTCCCAGAGGTGGGACGGCAAGGGCTGAAAGCCGACTGCTGAATGCTGCGGGCGGTTCAGCCTTCAGCCTTCAGCGTTCAGCTCTCTGGCATACCCTTTGCTCGCCGGCATCCGCAGACCCTTAAACCGGAGCACCACACATGCGCGTCCTGCTCGCGTTGCTTGCCGCTGGAGCCCTGGCCGGGTGCGGATCCGAATCCACCACCGGGCCTGGCACGCCGCCCCCGGCGCCCGCCGATCTCGTGTCGACCTCACTGGACGCAGCCGTGGCGCTCACCTGGTCTGACAACTCGTTCGAGGCCAATCCCGGCAACTTCAGCAGCTATGTCGTCTACAGCACCAGCTATGACCTGGACCGGGACCGGTGCGGCACGAGCTGGAGCATCGAGGGGACGACGGTCGCTCCCGAGTTCATTGTCGGTGCGTTGACTAATGGTGTGCCGCGCTGCTTCGAAGTGACTGCGACCAGCCCTTCGGGCGCCGAGAGCGGTCCCTCGCCCGCACGGAACGACACCCCCCGGCCCGATGCGCGGAACGTGGTCGTATTTGCCCGCCAGGCGCAGAACGTCGGTTCGGGCTTTTCGTTCTGGCAGGATCTCAATGGCAGCGGCTCGGTGAATTCCAATGAGCTGGGCCTGGTCCTGAACGGGAACGATGCGTCGGCGGACTTCACGGTTGAACGGGATGTTGATGGCACCCTGTTCCTCACGCCAGCTCGCGCCGGCGTCACCGTGGCCCTGTACGGCGATGCGCCGGTGGAGGACCTCACCAGCATCGATATCGCGCCGCTCAACGGCTTCGACCCCTCAGGAGTCGAAGCGCTGCCCGGCTGGGGCTACGTCTTCGAAATGCCCGGCACCCAGTTCGTGCAGTTTGGTGCAGTGCGGGTCACTCACGTGGGACAGAGCTTCCTGATCCTGGACTGGGCCTACCAGCCGGATCCGGG
>CBINCZ010000168.1:0-5897 GCA_966249295.1 uncultured Gemmatimonadales bacterium | reverse complement strand
GCGTCGCTCACGGAAGGCGGGATCGACTGGGCCCACGCCGAAGAGCTGGCCTTTGCGTCGCTGCTGGTAGAAGGCATTCCGCTGCGGCTCACCGGCCAGGACACCGAGCGAGGCACCTTCAGCCAGCGCCACCTCGTGCTGCATGACGTGAATACCGGCGCCGAGTACGCGCCGATCACCCGGCTGCCGGGTGCGCTGGCACCGATGGAGCTGCACAACAGCCCGCTGTCGGAACTTGCCGCCATCGGCTTCGAGTACGGCTACAGCGTGGCCGCGCCGGAGGCAATGGTCCTCTGGGAGGCGCAGTTCGGCGACTTCGTCAACGGCGCGCAGGTCATGATCGACCAGTTCATGGCGGCAGGGCTCGCCAAGTGGGGCCAGACGACCCGGCTCACGCTGCTGCTGCCGCACGGCTATGAAGGCCAGGGTCCTGAGCATTCGAGCGGCCGCCTGGAGCGTTTCCTCCAGCTCGCCGCGGAAAACAACATGCGGATCGCCAACCTGAGCACCCCGGCACAGTATTTCCACCTGCTGCGGCGCCAGGCCAAGCGCGACCGGATCCGGCCGCTGATCGTGATGACACCCAAGAGTCTGCTGCGCCTGCCGGCAGCGGCGTCGCACCTCAAGGACCTGACCGACGGACAGTTCCAGCCGGTCATCGACGACGCGCGCGTGGGTGAGCGCGCCGCGAGCGTGACCCGGGTGCTGCTCTGCAGTGGCAAGGTGTATTACGACCTGCTGTCGGCGGCCAATGACATGGGCGAGAACTCGCCGGCGATCGTCCGGGTGGAACAGCTCTATCCCTTCCCGGACCGGGAACTCGAAGCGGTGCTGGCGCGCTATCCCGGGCTGGCGGAAATCGTCTGGACCCAGGAGGAGCCGCGGAACATGGGCGCCTGGCGCTTCGCCGAGCCCTACCTGCGCAGCCTGCTGCGGGATGGCGTGACGCTCCGGTACGCCGGCCGGCCCGATCGGGCGAGCCCGGCGGAGGGGTACCCCTCGGCGCACGTGGCGGAGCAGGCGAGGATTGTCAAGGAGGCGCTGAGCGCATCCACCGTGTCGGGGCGGCCCGCGGGCCGCCCCTACACGCCTGAAACGCAACCGGCCCGCGCATCGATGCGCGGGCCGTCTCGTTGTTCCGCTCCGTTCAGAGTTCCTTGGCGAGGAGCGGTCGTTCGGATGCCTGTTTGGCGAGCGCCTTGAGCGGTTCCGAAAGGTGATCCCCGTAGTGCAGGAGGAAGACGCCACGCGCCCGCTTCTGCATCAGGAACGCCACCAGGGGCATGTCGGCCTTGGCCGCATTGCACGCCCGGCAGGCGAGGACCAGGTTGTCTGGCCGGTCATACGCTGTCTGGCCGCGCCGCGGCCGCACATGATCGAGCGTGATGACGTCGGGGGATGTTTCGGACCCACAGTAGGCGCAGACCGAACCGTGCCGTGCCAGAAGCCACTCGCGATGCGATTGCATGCTACGTCCAGGTGAGCGGCGGAACCCGTTGGCTGGCAGGTCATGCGACTGCCTGCGATGTCGTCGTGCCACAAAATCCCTATGTTGAGTTGAACATGGGCCCGCCGAGGCGAGCCAGAGTAACACAGTAATATAGCAAGATTGGGGCCGGACAGGTAGACGGCTGGACGGCTGGACGGCTGGACGGCTGGATTCCGAAGGCAAGAACTAGCCGTCTAGCCGTCCAGCCGTCCAACCGTCTAACTTCCCCCATCTGCCTCAAGGAGCGCACCCTGACCCCCACAACTTCACCAGCCAAGTCCATGCCCTCCTCGGCCGAATTTGCCGATCGCGATACGATCCAGTGGAAGAGCATCAACACCGTCCGCACCCTCGCCATGGATGCCGTGGAGCAGGCCAAGTCGGGCCATCCGGGCACCCCGATGGCGCTCGCGCCCGCCGCCTACGTAATGTGGCGCGAGTTTCACCGGTTCAACCCGAAGAACCCTGACTGGGCCAACCGTGACCGCTTCGTGCTCTCCTGCGGCCACGCCTCCATGCTCCTGTATGCCCTGCTCTACCTGACCGGATACGACCTTTCCCTCGACGACATCAAGGCCTTTCGCCAGTGGCATTCGAAAACGCCCGGCCACCCGGAGCGGGGCCACACGGTGGGGGTCGAGACCACCACCGGCCCGCTGGGCCAGGGCTTCGGCAACGCCGTCGGCATGGCCATCGCCGAGCGGCTCCTGTCGCACCGCTTCAACCGTCCTGGCCTGGAGATCATTAACCATCGCGTCTGGGGCTTCTGCAGCGACGGTGACCTCATGGAAGGGGTCGCGAGCGAAGCCGCCAGTCTCGCCGGCCACCTCCGCCTTGGCAAGCTCAATTTCATCTACGACAACAACCACATCACGATTGACGGCAGCACTTCACTCGCTTTCAGCGAGGACGTGGGCAGGCGCTTCGAAGCATACGGCTGGCATGTTCAGCACGTCGATGACGGCAACGACCTTGACGCGATCCACCTGGCGCTCGAAGCGGCCCGGCGAGAAGACACCCGGCCCTCGCTCATCGTGCTCCGCACCCACATCGGCGATCCCGCGCCCACCAAGCGCGACACCGCCGAGGCGCATGGGTCACCCCTGGGCGCGGAGGAAGTAAAGCGGACCAAGGAAATCCTCGACTGGCCGCAGGAGAAGTTCTTCGTCCCCGACGACGCGCTGGCGCACTGGCGTGAGGCCGTTGCGCGGGGCGAAAAGCTCGAAACCGAATGGAATGCCCTGCTGGAGCGGTACCGGACCGAGTATCCCGAGGATGCCGCCGAGCTGGAGCGGGTGCTCGCCGGCCGGCTCCCGGATGGATGGGACAAGTCGCTTCCCACCTTCACGCCGAAAGACGGCGCGCTCGCCACGCGGCAGGCCTCGCAGAAAGTGCTGAAGGCTCTCGCCGACGCGATCCCTGAACTCGCCGGCGGCTCCGCCGACCTGGTCGAGAGCACCGGGCTCAACGTCGACAATCTCGGCGTCTTCGGGCCGGTGCAGACGGGGCGGCTCTTTCACTTCGGGATTCGCGAGCACGGCATGGCCGCGTCACTCAACGGCATGGCGGCCCACGGCGGCGTGCGGCCCTTCGGCAGCTCTTTCCTGATCTTCTCCGACTACCTGAAGCCATCGGTGCGACTCGCGGCGCTCATGGGTGTGCCGGTCATCTTCATCGGCACCCATGACTCCATCGGGCTGGGCGAGGATGGCCCGACCCACCAGCCTGTGGAGCAGCTCGCGATGCTGCGCGCTATCCCGAACCTGAATGTGATCCGCCCGGCGGACGCCAGCGAGACACGCGAGGCCTGGCACGCGGCGCTCACCCGCACCGACGGCCCAACTATCATGGCGCTTACCCGGCAGAAGTTGCCGATCCTCGACCGCACCGCGCTCGCGCCTTCGGAAGGCGCACGTCGAGGCGCCTACGTGCTCAAGGACAGCGACGGTACGCCGGAAGCGATTGTGATCGGGACCGGTAGCGAAGTGCATGTTGCGCTCGAGGCAGCCGACCTGCTCAACAAGGACGGCATCAGGACTCGGGTCGTCAGCATGCCATCATGGGAGCTGTTCGCCCAGCAGGACCAGGGCTATCGTGACAGTGTGCTGCCGCCCGCCGTGCGGAAGCGCGTCTCCATCGAGGCCGCGGCGACGCAGGGCTGGGAACGCTGGGTCACCGACGACGGCATCGCGATCGGGCTCGACCACTTCGGCGCCTCGGCGCCGGGAGAGAAAGTGATGCAGGAGTTCGGCTTCACCGCCCAGCACGTCGTGGATGCCGTGCGCCGCCTCGCAGGAAGGAGCAACTCATGACCAATCCACTCATCCGGCTCGGCGAGCTGGGCCAGAGCCCCTGGTACGACTACATCACACGCGACCTCGTGACCGAGGGCGAGCTTGCCCGCCTTATCGAGGAAGAGGGCCTGCGGGGAATGACGTCGAATCCGACGATCTTCGAGAAAGCGGTCTCCGGCAGCGACCTCTACGATGAAGACATCCGCGCGCTCACCGAGGAAGGCCGGGATGCGGCGGGCGTGTTTGACGCGCTCTCCATCGAGGACATCCAGGAGGCGTGTGATGTCTTCCGTCCCACCTTCGACGAGCTGGCCAACGGCGACGGCACCGTCTCGATCGAGGTGGGGCCGTCGCTGGCGTATGACGCCGACGCCACGCTCAAGGAAGCGATCCGGCTGCATGATGCCGTGAACCGTCCCAATGTCTTCGTCAAGATTCCGGGGACCGAAGCGGGGCTGGGGCCAATCGAGAAGGCAACCGCCGCCGGCGTCAACGTCAACATCACCCTGCTGTTCTCGGTGGATCGCTACAAGGACGTGATCGAGGCGTATTTCCGAGGACTGGAGGCACGGGTCAAGAAGGGCGAGCCGATCAGCCACATCCACTCGGTAGCCAGCTTCTTCGTGAGCCGGGTGGATACCAAGGTGGACAAGCTGCTCGACGCCAAGGGTGACCCGAAGAAGATCCGGGGCAAGACTGCCATCGCCAACGCATGCAAGGCCTACCAGCTCTTCGAGGAGACGATGGCCTCCGAGCGGTGGCGCCTGCTCGCGTCCGAAGGCGCCAACCTGCAGCGCCCGCTGTGGGCCTCGACCAGCACCAAGGATCCGGCCTACCCCGATATCTATTACGTGGAAGCGCTGGTGGCACCGTACACGGTCAACACCATGCCGCCGGAGACCTTCGAGGCGTACAAGGATCACGGCGACCCGAAAGACCGGATTCACGATGGAATGGCCGAAGCGGATGGGATTCTTGCGAAACTGGCCGAGTCGGGCATTGACCTCGGCCAGGTGACGAAGGAGCTGGAAGAGGAAGGCGTCGAGAAGTTCAGCGCCAGTTACACAAAGCTCCTTGATGGGTTGGAGTCAAAGATGCAGGTCGTGAGTCATAAGGCATAAGGCGTAAGGCGTAAGAGGTCATACGCCCTATGCCTTACGCCTTATGCCTTATGCCTTATGCCTTACGCCTTACGCCTTACGCCTCCTCCAACTGCAACGCCGCCTCCGGCGGGATCTCGAGCGGCAGCTTCTCGCTCTTCGTGATGATGAGTGACGTGAGTACGTCGGCGCTGACATTGGGCACCGTGCGGCTCATGTCGAGGATCCGGTCCACCCCGATGATGATGGCGATTCCTTCCGGCGGGACGCCTACGACCTGCAGCACCAGCACCATCAGCGGAATCGAGCCGCCGGGCACTCCGGCCGTGCCGATGGCGGTGATGACCGACATCGCCACCACGATCAGCTGCTGCCCCAGAGTGAGCGAGAGCCCGAAGACCTGGGCCAGGAACAGCACCGTCATCCCCTCGAACAGCGCGGTGCCGTTCATGTTCATGGTGGCGCCCAGCGGCAGCACGAAGCCAGCAATCTCCTTCGGCACCCCGAAGTTCTGCTCGGCCGTCTCGATGGTGGTAGGCAGGGTGGCGTTGGAGCTGGAGGTCGAGAACGCGGTGACCATCAGCCCGCGCACCCGCCGGATGAAGAGCAGCGGGTTGATGCCCACGATGAACTTGGCCAGGAGTGGCAGCACCACGAGCTGGTGAAATGCCAGCCCCGCCAGCACCATTATCACGAAGAGCATCAGCGCCTTCAGCACGTCGAGCCCGAACAGCGCGGTCACGCTGAAGATGAGCCCGAACACACCCACCGGCGCCGTCTTCATGGCGAAATGGATCATGTGCATCACCGCATCACCGACACCTTGCAGCACGTCGATGACCGGCTTGCTCCGCTCGGCTGGCAGCATGGTGAGCGCCATGCCGAAGACCAGCGCAAAGAAGATGATCGCCAGATAATCGCCGTTGGCCGCCGCGGCCACGGGATTGCGCGGGATGATATTGACGAAGGTGTTGACGCCGAACTTGCTCTGCTCCGCCAGTGCCGCCTTCTCGG
>CBINCZ010000167.1:0-5911 GCA_966249295.1 uncultured Gemmatimonadales bacterium | reverse complement strand
CGATTGCAGCGCCCGGCGCAGCTCGCTCCACGTCGCCTCACCCAAGGCCATCAGGTTGTTGAGCGCGGGGGCATCGCACGCATCGGCCGCGGCGCCGAGGTTCCAGTGCCGGCGCGCCGCCGCAACATCGAGAATCTGGTCACCGATGGCGACGCCTACCCGCGGGCGCTGGCCACTACCAGCTCGCCGAAAGACACCGAGTGGCAGGTTCTGTATGGGGAAGTCAGTGCCGGGGTCGTTGGCGCTTTCGACCCATGTCGTGAGTCGTGGGTCGTGGGTCGCGTTGATGTCAGTCATGATCTAGAGCAGTTCCATTGAGCGGAGATCCTCCATCGGCTCGGTGAAGGAGCAGGAGCCGAACGAGATGGCGAACTCCCGGCGCATGGCCTCGATTCCCTCGAGCGTGGCGCGTCCCTCACTCCAGGTGACGCCATCGGCGCCGAATTCGAACGCGGAGTCGCCGCCCAATTCGAGCATCCGTCGCACCGTGCGATGATCAGCGCCCTGGCGCGCGGCGGTAGCGGCCATGAAGATGTTGAGGAAACCATACATCGGCGCGAGCGTGCTGCCCGGCTCGTAGGTGAGGCGATACTCGCCATGCAGCGGATGGTGCAGGCCGGCGGTGGCCTTGAACGGGACACCCAGTCTTGCCGCGGTGAGCAGGAATCGGGTCACGTCATCAGCCGAGGGAAACTCATCTGCGGTCACACCCCCGGTGCGGATCTTGGCGCTGGCGCCGGCCTCGTGAATAGTGGTGAGCAGTGGCGCGGGATCGTCGCTCACCGGAATCTCGACGAAGACGCGCACATGATCCGGCGCGGAGCGGACCAGGCGGGTGATCATCTCGGCGCTGGTTGCCTTCACTTCCAGTGTGTCGATCACGGCTCGGCCCGGCCCGCGATGCGCATGCCGTTCATTGAACGCAAAGACCAGCTCGGCGTCATGCCCCGGTTCCACGCCACCGAGCATGCTGATGAGCCAGGGTGGTGTGTCGGCGTCGTGCGGAAGATGCGCGGCGGCCGCGCCCTCGAACTCGTCGAGTCGGGCGGAGGGCACGATGAAGCGGCCCAGCGCCCACGCGTCGCCACCATCGCGATAGGTGGCATAGTTCTTCACCGCCGGCACCATGGTAAGCCCGGCGGGTGGAAAGAGCCCGGCGTAGTCGATCAGGCCCGTCAGCAGGGCGCGGAGGGTGGGAGATGGGGGAGTCATGGAGGAATACTACGGACGCGGGACGCGGGACGCGAGGCGTGGGGAGCAATGTCATTGCGAGCCCCGAAGGGGCGAAGCAACCTTGCAGCCCGACCGCGATTTACGGACTGAACCACGGAGGCACAGAGGCACGGAGGATCCCTTATTCTCCGTGCTTCCGTGTCTCCGTGGTTTATAAGCCGATGTCGGGCTGTTTGGTTGCTTCGCCGGGATCGTGCTGGCGGACCCGGTTCGCAGTGACAATTCTGGCCGCGCCGCCGAAACCCATTCCTCATCGCAGCCGTAAGAGCCCGCCATGCCATCCATCCGTTCTTCCCTTCCCGTGGCGCTCGAGAG
Source organism: uncultured Gemmatimonadales bacterium (assembly GCA_966249295.1). Classification (GTDB taxonomy): domain Bacteria; phylum Gemmatimonadota; class Gemmatimonadetes; order Gemmatimonadales; family GWC2-71-9; genus CAMLHP01. Next base: position 4,363 of record CBINCZ010000167.1, on the reverse strand, counting down.
TCTCCGCACCAGCCCGCTCCGGACCTTGCTCTCCACCCTCGGCATCGTCATGGGCATGGCGTCGCTGGTGGCGGTGCTGTCCATTGGCGACGGGCTTGAGCGCTACGCGCGGAGCCAGATTGACCGCACCACCGACCTGCAGACCATCCTGGTGCAGCCGACCACGACGGACCTCGTGGATGGCGTGACCGTACCCCGCACCGACTTTGCGCGATACGAGATGGCGGACCTCGAGGCGTTGCAGCGCACGATCGGGAATGCCGCCACTGTCACCATCATGGTAAACGGCGCCAGCCGGCTCGGCCTTTCGGGGTCCGATTCGGCGCGAGCCGCGATGGTGGTGGCGGGGTCGGCAGGAGCGGAGCTTCCAGGTGGGGTCTCGATCGACGCGGGACGAGGGCTGCAGGACGCGGACGTGACAGACTCCGCGCACGTGGCTGTCATTTCGCACAAGCTCGCGCTGCTGATTTCGCCCGACTCGGCGCAGGGCGCCGTTGGCCGCTCGCTGAACCTGGAAGGCACTGCGTTCACCGTCGTCGGCGTGGCCGCAGCGATGGATGGCCCAGCGACCCGACTGCTGGCGGCGATGGTGCCGTTCACGGTGCGCGATCTGGCGCTCGCGAAGACCACGGAGGTGCGTGCGCCACGGTTTCTGATTCGCGCGGCAAGTGTCGAGGCGGTGGATTCGGTGCGGGAGGCCACCCGCCGCTGGGTGGCGGAACGCGGCGGTGGCGCCGAGGTGCAGGCGCATCAGGGCGGCCGTCTGGCGCAGGTGCAGCAGGGGATCATGATCTTCAAGCTGGCGATGGGTGCGTTTGCCGGGATTGCGCTGCTGGTGGGCGGGATCGGGATCATGAACGTGCTGCTGGCGTCGGTCACCGAGCGCACCCGCGAGATTGGCATCCGGAAAGCCGCTGGCGCCCGAAACCGGGACGTGCTCTCCCAGTTTCTTTCGGAATCAGTGGCCATCTCGGCGGTGGGCAGCATCATCGGCGCAGCCCTGGGGCTGGGCGGCGCATTTCTGGTCACAGCACTTATGCGGCAATATGCCAGCGCGGTGATCTACGCCGGCGTGAGCGTCAGCACGCTGGTGATCGCGGCGCTGGTGTCCGTGGTGACGGGGCTGGTGTTCGGATCGTACCCCGCATTGCGTGCGGCGCGGCTGTCGCCGATCGACGCGATAAGGCACGAGTAGAGGCGAGATGATTCACCGTGGAGGCGGAGCCGAGACAGAAGCCCGCCCACTCAGGTCGGTTAGCCTGTCACCAAATCACAAATCGAACCCTACGACTTGGCACCTTCAAGAAGAGGCCAAAGCGTTCTGAATCAGGTCGGCTGTCACGCTCCCATGTACCTCAGCCCGAGAGGCGTCCGTGGCCATCAGGCTTGGGGCAGCGCAGTGGAATCAGCTGACGGTCTGAGTGGATGCTCAGCGATTTGCAGCTTGCTTGAGTCGCTCACGCACGAATGCATCAAGAGCGCTACTGTCCGGCACCCTCGGGAAGAGTTGCCCGTCAACCGCGAGTGTAGGTGTCGCATGAGCTCCTAACTGACGGGCCGCAAGAATATCGGTCTCGATCGCGGCCACAGGGGTCGAATCTTGGATGCAGGCAGCAAATGTGGATAAGTTGGAAACTCCGCTTTCCTTTGCCAGCGTCTCATACTTGACGACTCCAAGCGAGTCTTGGTGACGATAAAGAGCGTCATGAAATGCTGCGAAGCGACCCTGATTGGCAGCGCATTCGGCTGCGCGCGCGGCTGAATATGCAAACTCATGATATGGAAGCGGCCAGTGGCGAAAGACGATAGCCACGCTATCCGGGTAACGGACGCGAATTCCCTGCAATGAACTTAGGGCGAACAGCCTGCATGCCGGGCACTGAAAATCGCCAAACTCGAGCAGTGTAACAGGTGCTTGGGCGGGACCGAGCCGATGCCCGGATGAGATGACGGTCTCCCAATTGGGGATCGTTCGCGGAGAGTCAAGCTGTTCGGTCGAGCGAGAACTGCTTGCAGGAGGCAGGAGTTTTCGGTCCACGACGATGCCAGTGCCCACTAATGCGATAACAGAAAGTGAGATAATTAGGGCGTTAGTAATCGAGTCCTGGGCGCTCATTGATGTATGCCCCCTGCTAGTTGGGCCAGTTGGTACTATACAAGCCGATGTGGGGCATCGCGTTAGGATCGGCATACGACGTTAGTAGATAGCGCGCTCCCACTTGCAGGACAGTGTTATCCCCGGGCAGCCGTAGTTTCCCGATGAGATTGCCATCGCTTGCCATCACAACGATCTGTGTTTCTGTCAACCCGCGGGGGCTGACAACAACCCAGATCGACCCATCTGGCCCCGGCAAAATCTGCCGATAAACGGGAGCGAACTTTGGCATTGGTTGCGCTGCAAGCCGCTTCTTACTTTCCGAGCGCGCGGCGGCCTCGCGAAGTGGGGCTACAATTTCATCAATGGTCGCGTCGTAGATTGCGCGTGTCGAGCGCTGTGCGGCAAGTGGCAGAGTGATCTCGGGTAGTGCTCTACCATGTAGGTCATAAACTCTGATCGCTGGACGGTCCCCCGTACCTAAGTACAAGGTATCACCTACCAAGGCTATCGAACTCATGGCCCCAAGTGGATGATTTGTGCCGAGCGGGACAGGCATGATCGTCCCGAGGCTGTCTCCAGAGGTCGTAGCGACGAATATCGCGCCTTCGACGATCGAATCGGCCATCGATGAATTTGCGGCCATCGAGAGGATTGCCACGTTCCCTGCTTCGCTACATGAAATTTGGACCGGGTCCCCCGGGAGACGCAGTGTTCGGACGTAAGTGCCCGCCGAGTCCAGCACTGTCATGCGAGAATGCATCCTATCCCACGCAAATAGCGAATCCGCCGCGCATCGATGAATCGAGACAAGGTCCCGAAACTCTCCCGGCCCACTGCCTCGGCGTCCCGATGTTCGGATGAGCTTTCCATCGGGGCCAAAGATGCGGATCATGGTCGCGCCCCGATCCGCTACAGCAATATTTCCATCTGGTAGCCGCACCGCCCCTCCTACGCGATCAAGGAAGATCGTGTCGGAGGGGCCATCTCCTGCGATATCAAGTGACGGAGTGGGCGAAATGCGAAGTCCACCTTCTGCTGTGGCTACAGAGCGTGAAGTGGCTTGCGGGCTTTCCTTCGCGCAGGCAGCCATCAATGATGCAATGATGAGTAGGCTGGTGGCTGACCCAAGCTGTTTTGTGGCCATTGGATACCCGTGCATGTGGTGGAGATCTTGGAGCCAGGAGTCAAGCCGTCTAGCGATGTGCCAACTTTAGGGCCACAATGCGTTCCAAGTCTCGAGGCGCACCGACAAACATTTCGCTCCCGATGATGAACGTGGGAGTGGCTTCTATGTGGAGTCGATCGCCGGCTCTCACATCGGCGGCCACAGAGGCACTCGCCGCAGAACTGTTCAGGCACGCTTGGAACCGCACCGTGTCCGAGACTCCGGACGCCTTGGCGTAGTTAGTCCATGAAGTGGCCGTCAATGAGTCCTGATGCTCAAATAGCTGGAAATGGTACGCTGCAAACTGACCCTGGTTGGCTGCGCACACGGAACTGACCGCCGCTTCGGTCGCGTACAAGTGGCTAGAGAGCGGGTAATGGTAAGCTAGGAAGGCAACCGAGTCATGGTGGGCTCGACGAATTTCCTTTGCTTGCTGCCAGAGCTGCCGGCAGCCAGGGCACTGATAGTCGCTGAAGACGATGATACGCAACGGAGCCTTGTTGTTTCCGATAAGATATCCGCCCGGCAGCAGGGAATCGGTCGGGCCCAATGTGCGCGCTGGCACTAACTGCACACGAGGACTCGCGAGTCGTGTGTACACGGTACCGGCGGTCCAAGCGCAGGCCAAAACAACAAGAACCACCGTCGCGATACGAGATAAGTCGTCACTGAGACGTTGCGACATGCTGCTCCGGTATAGATTGGGTCAAGTTACAGCGAGCGGTGATCGGCTGACGAGGCCCTTTACATCGAAGCGAAACTACGTGTGTGCTGCGACCATCAGGGCGCGATGCAATGCGGCCCGAATGGGTTTGCTATGCAGCTGGTGCATTCTGATTGGTTTTCGCAGTCTGCTTGCACGTCGCACTTCGGCGCTGGCTTGGGGCATTTCAACGTTTCCGCTGAAGCGGTGCTGAGTGCGGAGGCTGCCAGGTTTGCACCCAGCGCCACAATCGCAGCTAAGGCTACCTGTTTCCATCGCTTTGTCATGTGATCCTCGCCAAAGGTTGCGGTTCTCGTCAGCCGATCAGCTCCCTTGCTCCGTCGTTGCACAGCTTACGCTTGCCGCGCCGACGTGGTAGTCGGGTGCGGCGGGTGCG
>CBINCZ010000166.1:0-5915 GCA_966249295.1 uncultured Gemmatimonadales bacterium | reverse complement strand
CGCATCCTCACCGACAAGTTCGTGCCGGTCATTCGTGCATGGGACTTGACGCTGGGCTCGCCCACGTGGGGCGAAGTGCTGACCATCCGCTGATCGCTGTTCCCTGACGGTTCGCCGTCGCTTTCATCCACCCACCGGGGTCACGTTGCCCCGATGGGGTGCCGTGGCCCCTTCTTCCAGAAGGAGAAACCACCATGGCACTCGCAGTCCTCAACCTCGCGTCACAAGCACGCTTTTCGCCAGGGCAGGTGGTCATGACCGCCGGCGTCGACGAGCTGGTCCGACAGGGCCGGCTCAACCCCTCGCCGTACCTGCGCCGCCATCTTCATGGCGATTGGGGCGACCTGGACGACAGCGATCGACGGCAGAACGACGCCGCGCTGAAGTCCGGTGAGGATCGTCTGTTCTCGTCCTACCAGGTCACGCGCGACCTGAAGCTCTGGATCATCACCGAATGGGATCGCAGCGTCACCACACTGCTGTTGCCCAGCGAATACTGATCCGCATCCAGCGGCCTCGCGCCGCTTCTTTCTTCCCGCCCAGGGGCATGTCACCGCCCCGTGGGGGAGGTGCATGCCCCATTGCTTTGGAGCATCACCATGTCCCTCGATCTCGAAACCGTTCCCGAAACCGCTGTGCAGGGCGACCTGCTCGAAGCGGCCGCTTCACCCCTCACGCTCAGCCTGCAGGACTTCGTGTCCGAGTTCGGCGACGAGCTGCTCGACTCGCTCAACCGCGCCAATCCGCCGGTCTACACCGGCCAGGTGCGGGGGCATCGGCAACTGATCCTCGCCACGCTCAAGCGCAAGCTGTTCCCGGCGCAAGCCGATGTGGTCCATGCCGTCACCGAGCTACTGGTCGACCGCGGCGAACGCGCCGCGATCGTCAATGGCGAGATGGGTTGCGGCAAGACGACCGTCGGCATCGCCACGGCCGCCGTGCTCAACGCCGAAGGCTACCGCCGCACCCTGGTGCTCTCGCCACCCCACCTGGTCTACAAGTGGCGGCGCGAGATCCAGGAGACGGTGGCCGGTGCCAAGGTCTGGGTGCTCAATGGCCCGGACACGCTGGTCAAGCTGCTGAAACTGCGCGAGCAGTTGGGCGTGCCGGCCCAGGGCCAGGAGTTCTTCGTCCTGGGCCGCGTGCGGATGCGGATGGGGTTCCACTGGAAACCTGTCTTCGTTCGACGGCGCACGCCTCACGGCGACGTGGGGGCCTGCCCGGATTGCGGGCATGTCATCACCGACCTCGACGGCGAGCCGATCAACCCGGTCGCGCTCGAAGCCGAGGAGTCCCGCCGCAAGTGCAGCCACTGCCGTGCACCGCTGTGGTCGTTGATCCGTCCCAGAGGCCTGTCCGCCAGCGACCAGTCCTCGACCGTGCTCAAGGCACTGAAGCGCATTCCAACCATTGGCGAAGTCACCGCGCAGAAGCTGATGCAGAAGTTCGGTGACGCCTTCCTCGCGTCGATGCTCGGGGACAACATCCACGAGTTCATCAACCTGATGGATGGCAACGGCGAGCTGGTCTTCTCGGACCGGCAAGCCCATCGCATGGAACGTGCGATGGCCAACATGGAGTTCGGCTTCGGCGAGGGCGGCTACCAGCCGTCCGAGTTCATCAAGAGGCAACTTCCCCAAGGCACGTTCGACCTGCTCATCGCCGACGAGGCGCACGAGTACAAGAACGGCGGCTCCGCACAGGGCCAGGCCATGGGGGTGTTGGCGGCCAAGGCGCGCAAGACGCTATTGCTCACCGGCACACTGATGGGCGGCTACGGCGACGACCTGTTCCACCTGCTGTTCCGAGCCCTGCCGGGGCGGATGATAGAAGACGGCTACCGGCCGACGAAGAGCGGCAGCATGACCTCGGCCGCGATGGCGTTCATGCGCGATCACGGCGTGCTCAAGGACATCTATTCCGAGAGCACCGGCACGGCGCACAAGACGGCCAAGGGCACCAAGGTATCGGTGCGAACGGTCAAGGCGCCGGGGTTCGGTCCCAAGGGCGTGCTGCGTTGCGTCCTGCCGTTCACAGTCTTCCTCAAGCTGAAGGACATCGGTGGCAACGTGCTGCCGCCCTACGACGAGGAGTTCCGCGAAGTCGCGATGGACACGGCGCAAGCCGCGGCCTACCGCGATCTGGCGGGTCGGCTGACCCAGGAGCTGAAGCAGGCCCTGGCGAAGCGCGACACGACGCTGCTCGGTGTAGTCCTCAACGTGCTGCTGGCCTGGCCGGACTGCTGCTTCCGGTCGGAAACCGTGGTGCATCCGCGCACGCGCAACACCTTGGCGTTCGTTCCGGCTCAGTTCAACGAGCTGGAGGTGATGCCCAAGGAGCGCGAGCTGATCGAGATCTGCAAGCAAGAGAAGGCAGAAGGTCGCAAGACCCTGGTCTATTCGGTCTACACCGGCACGCGCGACACCACGTCGCGTTTGAAGGTGCTGCTGGAGCAGGAAGGCTTCAAGGTGGCGGTGCTGCGCGCAAGCGTGGATGCCTCCCGCCGCGAGGACTGGATCGCCGAGCAGTTGGACCGTGGCATCGACGTGCTCATCACCAATCCCGAGCTGGTGAAAACCGGCCTGGACTTGCTGGAGTTCCCGACCATCGTGTTCCTCCAGTCCGGCTACAACGTGTATTCGTTGCAGCAGGCCGCCCGGCGCTCATGGCGCATCGGCCAGAAGCAGCCGGTGCGCGTGATCTACCTGGGCTACGCCAACTCCTCGCAGATGACCTGCCTGGGGTTGATGGCCAAGAAGATCATGGTGTCGCAGAGCACGTCGGGAGACGTACCCGAGTCGGGCCTGGATGTTCTGAACCAGGATGGTGATTCCGTCGAGGTCGCCCTGGCCCGACAGCTTGTCACGGTCTGATCCATGTGCCCATGCCGGTGGCCCCTCGGGGTCGCCGGCTTCTTTCCACGGCCCTTCGGGGCCGTTTTTCTTGGGCGTATGGCAGTCCATGGCGCCGCCCCGCCATGTATTCGGGCGGGCGCCAGTGCGTTTTGTTTGCTGCCCGCAGGCCAAGCGGCGGCGATGGTGAGCGCTCCGTGTTCCAGGGAAGCGCCCTCCATGCAACCATCCATCCGCGCTGTTCACCGCCTGGCCCTCGTCGCTGGCTTGCTGGCCGGCAGCCTGTTGGCCGCCGGCTGCGCCACGACCGCTGCGCCGTCTGCGCCAGCGGTGCCGGCCGCATCGCCAACCGCCGTCGCGCCGGAGCCGGGTTTCGTTCCGGTGGCCCGCTACGGCCGCTACACCCTGGTCGAGCTGGTGCCGGAACCTGCGCAGCGTGATCTCTTGCAGCAGGCGGTGGAGGTCTCGATTCCGCCCATGCTCGATGCCAGCGTGGGCGATGCCATGCGCCATGTGCTCCTGCGCTCCGGCTACCGGCTCTGCGATGCGGCCGAGGCCGCCACGCTCTACGCGCTGCCGCTGCCTGCCGCGCACCTGCGCCTGGGCCCGCTGATGCTGCGCGATGCCTTGCTGACCCTTGCCGGCCCCGCCTGGGAGCTGTCGGTCGATGACTTGACCCGCCAGGTCTGCTTCAGCCGGCACGGTGCTCCCACCTTCCTTTCCGCCAACCCGCCCGGCACCGCCACGCCCGTGCCGGACGCCGACCGGCCCGAGGAGATGCAGCCATGACCTTTCCCCAGGCGCCATCCGAGCGCAATTCCCGCACGCGCTGGCTCAAGATCGCCGCGGCCTTCTGGCTGCTGCTCATCAGTGCCGTGGCACTCATCAACAGCGTCGGCCTGTCGCGGCTCGCCGAACAGACCCAGAGCAGCGCACAGGATGCGCAGGTCAATGCGCTGGGCCTGCGCGTGGCCGATCTCGAACACCAGGCCAATGCGGACAAGCGCCGGCCGGTGCCGATCAGCCAGGCCGAATTCGCCAACGCGCGGCAGGCGCTGGACGAACGGATGACGCGCCTCGAAGAGGCCGATGAGGCGAGGGCCTTGGCCGTCGACCTGCAGACGCTGCTGGCGCGCGTGAACGCAATCGAAACCCGCCTGGAGAAAACCCGGCAGGTGGCATCCGCCGCTCGCCCGCGCACTCCGGTTGCGACGAAGCCCAAGGTGCCGGAGCCGCCGTTCCGGGTGCTCGGCGTGGAGCTGCGGGGAGGCGAGCGCTTTCTGTCGATCACCTCCACCGCCGCGGCCTCGCTCGCGGGCGCCCGGCTGCTGCGCGAGGGCGACGCCGAGGGCGGCTGGCAACTGCAGTCCATCGAGGCGCAGGCGGGCGTGTTCCAGGTGAACGGCCAGACGCAGCGCGTTGCGGTGCCGTAGGAGGTCGCCATGAACCTGCGGCCGTTGCTCGCTGCCGTCGTCCTGTTCGCCACTTTCGGCGCATCCGCCCAACCGGCCCCGGTGACGAACTCGCGCATGGTGCCCGCTCAAGTGCAGCCGGGCGCTGATGCCGCGCTCGACGAGAGGCAGGCGCGGGAGTGGGGGCTTCGCTCCGAGGAGTGGGCGCGTTACCGGCAACTGATGCAGGGGCCGCTCGGGGTCTATTCGCCCCAGCTCGATCCGCTCACGACGCTGGGCATCGAGGCCCGCAGCGAGGAGGAGCGCAGGCGCTACGCCGAGCTGCAGGTGCAGGCCGAGGCCCGGCGCGTCGGCAAGACGCTGGCCTACCAGCGGGCCTACGACGCGGCGTGGCAGCGCCTGTTTCCCGGCCAGCCGCGCGTGAGCCTGCCCGGCGCCAAGGCGCAGGGTGCCGGCAGCACCGGCTCCGGGCGCCTGGCGGTCTTCGTCAAGGCCGACTGCGCACCGTGCGCGCAGCGCGTGCAGCAGTTGCAGGCGGCCGGCACAGCCTTCGATCTCTACATGGTCGGCAGCCGTCAGGACGACGCGCGCATCCGGCAGTGGGCCACCCAGGCGGGCATCGACCCGGCCAGGGTGCGCGCCCGCACCATCACGCTCAACCACGATGCGGGGCGCTGGCTGTCGCTCGGCCTGCCCGGCGATCTGCCGGCCGTGGTGCGCGAGGTGAACGGCCAATGGCAGCGGCAATAGGTGCTCCGGGCCGGGAGCGTCGGCCATCCCGCGTCGCCATCCGCTGCGCCGGCGCCGTGCTGCTGCTCACCAGCGGCGGCTGGGCGTTGGCCGCCCTGGCGCGGGAAGTGCCGCCGCCGGCCTATCAACTGGCGGCGCACCGTGCAGACGTGCCGGCGGCGGTGCTGTACGCGGTGGCCTTGCAGGAGAGCGGCGCCATGCTGCGCGGGCGCCTGATCCCCTGGCCGTGGACGCTCAACGTCGCCGGCACGCCGGAGCGCTACGCCACCCGCGCCGAGGCCTGCGCGGGGCTGCGCCGGGCACTCGCCCGCACGCCGGCCAATCGCATCGACGCCGGCCTCGGCCAGGTCAATCTCGGCTACCACACGCATCGCTACACGCAGCCCTGCGAGCTGCTGGACCCGTACCGCAACCTCGCCATCGCTGCGGAAATCCTGCGCGAACAGCACACGCCGGGCGAGGACTGGCTGCTTGCCATCGGCCGCTACCACCGGCCCGCCGGCGGGGCGCCCGCGGCACGCTACCGGCGCAGTGTGCATCGGCACCTGACCCGCGTGCTCGACCCCGGCGTTCCCGTTCCAACCCTTCAGGCCACCACGCCATGAACCACATCGTTTTCATCGCCGCCATCGGGCTGCTGTCCACGACCACCGTCTTCGCCCAGACCGCCTCCGCGCCGTTGATCGTCGTCGAAGACCGCGGCGGCACCTCCGCGCTGCCGTACTACCAGTCGCTGAATCCTCAGCCGGACCAGGCCACGCCGCCGGCCCCGATGCCTCCCTCGCCTCCATCAACCAGCGCCTCTCCACCGGCCACCTCCCTTCCACCACCGCCCTCAACATTTCCGCCCCCGGCGCCGCCCTCGACCTCAACAACATCCACCAGACCGACGCCTCCCTTT
>CBINCZ010000165.1:0-5928 GCA_966249295.1 uncultured Gemmatimonadales bacterium | reverse complement strand
AGGCGTTTTCGCCCTTGAATTCCAGCAATGACGCGATCTGTTCCAGCGCCCGGCTGGCGCCGCGGCGGTCCATCACCGGTCGGGTGGTTGGCGTCATCCCACCTGCACGCCGGCGCCCAGTTTCCGTGCCCGCCAACCCAGCTCGAGCAGCTCCTCGCCGCCGGCAATGGAATGGAGCCCTGCCGCGTCGCCGCCGGGCAGGACGGGCCCGAAGAGCGCCGAGCCATCGGGCCGGGCCAGGTTGAGGGCGCGTGGCCCCGTGGCCTCGACCACGCTGAAGCCGTCGCGCTCGCGATTCATTCCGAAGACCCCGAGGACCCTCAGGTCCCCGGCCGGGTCGTGATGCACAAAGGCGCCATCCAGCGGCTCGTGCGGTTCGCCCTGCAGGACTTCACCCCAGACCTTGCGTTCGGGAAGCTGCACGTAGAACGGTGACGTGATCTCGCTGTCGGACACCGGCGGGGTGGCGCCGAGAAATGCCTCGAGCTGCTCGGCGGGCACGCTGGTGTAGAGCTGGCCCGAGTCCCAGAAAAGGTAGGCGTGATGCACGAAGGCAACCAGCTGGTCGATGGCCTCACCCACGCCCTCGGTGGGGCGAAGGTCGCGGATGAGCTGGACTGCCTCGGGGCTCACCAGGAAGGCGTCGCGATCACGCGGGTCGCGGCCGTCACGGGCCAGCTCTTCCTTGAGCGCAGGGAAACGCTGCTCAGCGAGCGGGTCGAACGCCAGGTCGAAGGGGGTCGGGCGCGTCATACCAGCAAGGTAATCCGTCCCGGGCGCTACGGCTCCTTGGGGAGGAAGCCGTCCAGTGTTTCCCGGAAGGCGTCGGGGCGCTCCACGTAGGGAACGTGGCCACACCGCTCCAGCGGGATGAATTCCGCCTTGAGACACTCGGCGGTGACCCGTGCGGTCTCCAGCGGAATCGGATCCGCCGTGCCGTGGATGACCAGCGACGGGAGTGAGATCGCGCGAAGGGCAGGGCGGAGATCGTAGTTGCCCAGGGACTGCCAGACTTCCTGCTGGGTGCGGCCGGTGACCCGAAAGGGAGTGAGGTCACTCGCGAGCGCTGGATCATGAAAATACGGAACCACGCTCAGCTCGAAGAGCCGTTTCTGGTAGGCGTCGGGGTTCTGCTCCCGGAGCCCGCTCTCGCGGAGCTCTTTCCGTTGGGCCTGCAATGCCGGATCAAGATTACGGCGCGAGAACTCGTTTTCGAATTCCTCGCGTGCGGCGCGCCAGCTTGGGGCAGGGGAAATGAGTGCCAGCCGGCTCACCCGCTCCGGATGATGGATGGCGTACAGCATGGCGAGCAGTCCGCCCCACGAATAGCCCGCGATGGCAAGGGTGTCGAGCTGCCAGAGCTGGCGCAGTGCCTCGAGGTCGGCCACCTGCTCCTGCCAGCCCACCGGGACGTCGCGCTCCACCGCTGAGCGCCCGCCGCCGCGCTGGTCGTAGAAGATGAGCATGCGACCGTCGGCCAGCAGGTCGAAGCCGGGACGGAGATAACCATGATCGGCCCCGGGTCCGCCGTGGAGCACGACGACCGGCGGGCCCGCCCCGATGCGCAGCTCGAACAGCTCCACGCCGCGTACCGACCGGGTGAAGGTCTCGGCCATTCAGAGGAGGACGGCCAGCGCGTCCGCCACCTTGCGGACCTCCGTCTCTTCCTCGGGCGTGAAGGGATCGGGCACGTCACTGTCGATGTCGATCTGGCCCAGGATCAGGTCGCCGCGGCGGATGAGGACCACCAGCTCCGAGCGGGTCCACAGGTTGCACGCGATGTAGTTCTCGATGGCGCGCACGTCGCCCACGTTCTGGTCCTGCTTCTCCGCGACGGCGGTGCCGCAGACGCCGTGTCCCACCGCGATACGGGTGTGCTCCGTCTCCCGGCCGTCATAGGCGTCGAGCACCAGTTCGCCATCGTGCAGCATGTACATGTACACCGAGGTATAAGGCGGGCCGGCGGCGCGGATCTTTTCGGCGGCAAACTTGAGCAGGTCGGCACCCAGCACATCGCGCCCGAACGCGCCGCGCAGTGCCGCCACGACGCGGTCCCCGTTGAGAATGGCCATGCGTCAGTTCCTGGTGCCGAAGGTGGCGTGGAGCGTGAGCGTGCTGTCGTTCCGCTGGACGACAATGTCCGCCTGGTCTCCCGCCTTGTAGCGGCGGAGCGCGTCGGTCATGCCCTGGAGATCAGGGACCTGATGCGGACCGATCCTGGTGATGATGTCGCCTGCCCTGAGTCCCGCCTGGTCAGCCGGGCTGCCGGCGCGGACGCCGCTCAGTGCGACACCACCCGGCGTGCCGCTCATGTCGGGAATGGTGCCAAGATAGGCGCCGTAGCCGCCGGTGACGACCGAGTCACCCGACGCCGTGCCGTGCGCCGTAACCGGGACGTCCACGAACGTGAGCGGTGAGCGGCGGTTGCCCAGCGCCGAGGCGATTCCGGCGGTGAAGTCGATGACGCGCGCGAGCCCGTCGAAGTTGAGCTTCTCCCAGTCATCGGTGGTGCGATGGTAGTCGGGATGCAGGTCAGTAAAGACGTGCAGCACCGGCAGGTGCGCGGCATAGAACGAGGACTGGTCGCTCGGGCCGTAGCCGTCGCCCTGCTTGTGCAGGTCGAAGCCCTGGTACCAGTTGAGCGAATCGAGCAGTGCGGGGAACTCCGTTGCCGTGGCGGCGCCATAGACGATCAGGCGCTTGTCCTTGAGCCGGCCCACCATGTCGAGATTGACCATGGCGATGGTGCGGTCGAGCGGATAGAGCGCGTGCTTCACGTAGTAGCTCGATCCAAGCAGCCCGAGTTCTTCACCCGAGAAGGCGATGAACACGATGGTGCGGGCGGGCGGCGCGGCCGCCAGCGTCTTGGCGATATAGATCAGCGCCGCGGCGCCTGAGGCGTTGTCGTCGGCGCCGTTGTGGACCTTGCCGGTGCTGTCGGGATCGAGACTGCCGAACTCGCCGCCGCCCAGGTGGTCATAGTGCGCCCCGACAATCACCGCCTCGCGCCGCAGCTCCGGGTCCCGTCCCGGCAGGATGCCGATCACGTTCCGGGCATGCCGCTGGTCGGGCTCGGTGGTCGCCGCGCCCGGGGCGGTGGCGGAGACGTCAAATTCCTGGAACCAGCTGCCGCTGCGCGCCGGCTGGAGGCCCACGGCGGCAAACCGGCGCGCCAGATAATGGGCGGCGCTGTCGGCGCCGGGCGTGCCGGTGAGCCGGCCGCCCAACTGGTCGGAGGAGAGGTACTTGATGTCATCGACCAGCCCGGCCGGGACGGGGACGGCGCGCTGGGCAGCGAGAGGGCCAGCCGGCAGCGCGAGGGCCGCAAGTCCGGCCAGCAGGAGACCACGCATACGCATCAGAGAAGGCATCCGGGACGGAACGTGACGCAAGGGTTGCAGTAGAGGGACGTGCGACAGAAACTTCTGACGTCCTGACCGCCGGAATATAGACAGATCCACCCTCGACCGGCCACGCCCGTGACTCCGAGACTGCTCGCGCTCATCCCGTCCGCGGTAGCCCTGAACCTCGCCATGGGGTTCATCGTGAACCAGCTCGGCCTCCCGGTGTACCTCGATACCACGGGCACCGTCCTGGTGGCAGCGCTCGCCGGCCCGGGAGCAGGGGTCCTCACGGGGATTGTGAGCCAGCTGGTCCGGTCTCTCTACGAGGGTTTTGTCTGGCTCCCCTTCGGGCTCATCCAGGTGGTCATCGCGCTGATGGCGGCGTGGGCGGCCTCACGCGGTGCCTTCCACGGCACCGCACGCTCGGCGGCATGGGGCATCCTCACCGGCATCGTCGCCGGCCTCGCGTCGTCGGTCATTTCTTATATGCTCTTCAAAGGTGTCACGGCAACGGGCGTCACGGCCGTCACTACCGTCCTCACCGGCCTCGGCCTCTCGCGCCAGGGCGCGGTGACGGTGGCGAGCGTTGGAACCGACGTGGTGGATAAGCTGCTGGTGTTCCTGCTGGTGGGGGTGGTGCTGAGGGGGTTGCCGGAGAGGATGCGGGTCGTGGGTCGCAAGTCGTAGGTCGTACGCGGCGGCTCCGGAATTCGCCTGTTCGTCACCCCGACGAATGTCGGGGTCCAGAGCGAGATCCTGGGGTAACACGGCGCAGCCAGCAGGGTATCGGCGTCAGGCCGCCGTCCATGACTGCCAACGCAGCGGCGCGGAGACACAGAGAAAACGCGGAGGGCTCCGTGCGCCGTTTAGGCGATCTGAAGGCGTTTGAGAGGTCCGCATGGAAACGCTGCACAAGGCGGACATCGCGGGCTGGACCCCGGTTTTCACCGGGTGACGAGTGTGTGGGCTCGCTGCGCTCAGGGCAAGCTGTTCGCCGTTCTGCTTCCGACGACCGACGACCGACGACCGCTTACGACCTATGACTTACGACTTATGACTGGAACTCCCCTCCACCCCTTCACTCCCTTCGTGCTCGTCCTCGCCGCGGCTCTCCTGGCCGTGCTGCTGCCGGCACCGTGGGGGCCGGTGGTGCTGGCGCTGGTGGTGATCGTGATCGCGATGCTGCTCGGTGCCTTCCGGCAGGTGGGCGCCGCACTGCTGCTCACCCTGCCGCTCTGGATCTTCCTCCTCATCCTGCACGGCGCCATGCGTGGTGGCGAGGGATGGCTCGCCGCCATCGCGCAGGGGTCGCGGCTTACCGCCATCATCCTCGCGTCACTGCTGGCGTATCGCGCATTCCGACCATCCCGCTTTCTCGATGCCGCAGCCACGCGCGGCTGGTCGTCGAGCGCGGCACTGCTGGTGCTCGCCACCCTCCAGGCCGCGCCAAGATTGCGCGCGCGGGTGACCCGGATCCTCGAAGCCCAGCGCTCGCGCGGCCTCCGGGTGCGCGGCAGACCGCTGGGCCGAGCGCGTGCGCTGGTGCCCGTCACCCTGCCGCTCATCCTGCAGACGCTGGGTGAAGTGGATGCGCGGGCCATGGCCCTCGACACCCGGGGCGTGGGCTCAACCCGCCGCACTCCGCTCGAGATCATTCGCCTGCGCGCGCTCGACCGGTGGCTGCTCCTGCTGGCCCTCGGCGCCACCCTTTCGGCGCTCATCTGGCGCGTATTCGCGTGAGCGCATTCACCGCGACAGCGGCAGGTTTCCGCTATGGCGAGGGTGACCCTCCCGCGCTGGTTGACGTGACGCTCTCACTCGAGGCCGGCACGGTGACGTGGTTCACCGGTGCGCCGGGCGCCGGCACCAGCACGCTGCTCCTTCTGGCCGCAGGGCTCGCACCGCTGCACACGGGTGGCACCGCTTCCGGGTCGGTGTCGCTCCTGGGGGAGAATCCGCAGGCGCCCGAAGGGCGCCAGCGCCTTGCCGGCCGTGTGGCGTACGTATCGGCTGATCCCGCGAGCCAGCTTTCAGGCATCGCTGAGACGGTGCGGCGCGAGGTGGCCTTTGCGCCGGCCAACCTGGGGCAGCCTCGGGATCAGATCCTCGCGTTCGCCGAGCGCGCGATGGAGAGGATGGAGATTGCGCATCTCGCCGAGCGGGCACCGGCGTCGCTCTCCGGTGGAGAACAGCAGCGCGTGGTTATCGCGTCGATGCTTGCCCTTGAGCCCGATGCCTGGCTGCTGGACGAGCCGGGCAGCGCACTGGACGCCCGCGGGCGCGAGACGCTTGCGGCCGTGCTGCGGGAGGAGGCGAAACGCGGCGCACTGGTGATGGTGGCGAGCGAGGATGCCGACTGGCTGGCGGGATGGGCTGACCGTCTCATGGTCGTGCGGGAAGGCCGCGTGGTGCGGGAGGGTGTGCCGGCAACCCTGCTGGCTGATCCATCCCTCGGGGAAACCGGCGCAGGCAGTACGGCGATTGCCACTTTTGCCCGCGCGCTTGGCCAGCGTGATCTCCGCCTGGCAACTGGCTCGTACCCCGTCACAGTGCAGGACGCGCTGAAGCGTTGGGCATGAGTACC
>CBINCZ010000164.1:0-5946 GCA_966249295.1 uncultured Gemmatimonadales bacterium | reverse complement strand
GTCCACCGCGCGCAACCCTCAGCAGCCTGCGTAGTTCCATCGCCATCGGGGTGTCAATGCCGCGTCTTCGTCCCAAGAAGGCCCGTCCGGCTATTCGGCCGTCCGTCGCCATCGGTTCGTTTGACCAGTACCTCCACGACATCCAGAAACTGCCGATGGTCACCGACGTCGAGGAAGAGCGGCGGCTGGCGCGCCGAGCCCTCGCCGGCGACGAGAAAGCGGCCGAACGGCTGGTCACCGCCAACCTGCGCTTTGTCATCTCGTACGTGAAGCGCTATCAGGGCCACGGGCTGGAGCTGTCGGAACTGGTGGCCATCGGCAATGAGGGGCTGCTCAAGGCGGTGCGGAAGTTCGATCCTGATCACGGAGTCAAGTTCATCTCGTATGCCGTCTGGTGGGTGCGGCAGGCAGTGCTCAAGGCCCTGGCCGAGCAGACCCGCACCGTCCGCATCCCGTTGAACCAGAACGCCGCGCTGATCAAGATGTCCCGCATCGAAAGCATGCTGCAGCAGGAACTGGGACGCACCGCCACCGATCGCGAACTCGCCCTCGTCCTCAACGATACCGTCGACAATATCCGCTCCGCCCGCCGCATCAGTACCATCGAGGTCTCTCTTGACGCGCCAGTCGAGCGGCAGGAAAAGATGGGCACCACCTTCGGCGAGCGGGTGGCCGGTACCGGCGTGAATGACATCGAGGAGCGCACCGACGGCAAGCTTCGGCGTGAGTTCATCCAGCGGCTCTTCCAGCAGCACCTCACGCCTCGCGAGCGCAAGATCCTCTCCCTCTACTACGGCCTGGAAGAAGGCAGCGAAGCCCTCACGCTCGAGAAGATCGGCGAGCTGCTGGGTGTCACCCGTGAGCGCATCCGCCAGATCCGCGAGCGTGCGTTCGAGAAGCTTCGTGCGTCACCGGATATCAGGATGCTGGGTGGGACGGGAGTGAGTGGGGCGGCTTGAGGCGCAGGGGCTAAGGCTTAGGGCTTAAGGCTTAGGGCTTAAGGCTTAAGGCTTAAGGCGTGTGGCTTGCGGCGAGCGAGCGGGCCGCGGTGCCAGAGGGCGCGTCAGTGAGCGGCAGCCCGAATTTGATCTTCCCTGCCTGAGCGAACTGCAGCGCCCGGCGGCACTGCGGTCGCGAGCGAGCCTGGAGCAGATCCCAGCTACCAGGCAACCGTCCATTCGTCGTCCTTCCGATAGACCTCACCGATTCGCACCGGCAATACCAGCCGGATCTCTCCGCGCACCGCCTTCTTGTCATGCCGCATGGCTGCCACGAGTGACGAGACGGGCAGGGCGGGCGAGACGGGCAGCTTGAGTCGCGAAAGCAGTGCCGCCACCCGATCCGCCGTGCCAGCTTCCGTCACCCCCATCTCCTCGCCCAGCCGGCATTCTGCCACCAGCCCCATCGCCACCGCCTCGCCATGCGGCGTGGCGTAGTTTGTCTCCCGCTCGATGGCGTGCGCCACCGTATGGCCCGCATTGAGCACCGCCCGCCGACCCGATTCCTTTTCATCCGACGCCACGACCTCCGCCTTGATGGCCACGCTGCGCCTGACCAGGGTCTCCAGTGCATCGAGGTCGCGCGCGGTCAGCGCGTCCGCATGCTGCTCGATCCACCCGAAATGTTCCGCGTCCGCAATGAGGCCGTGCTTCACCGCCTCGGCGAGCCCGCAGCGATACTCGCGATCGCTCAGCGTCGTGAGCGTGAGCAGGTCGGCGATGACCGCGCCGGGCGGGTGAAAGGCGCCCACCAGGTTCTTGCCGTGCGGGGTGTCCACGCCGGTCTTCCCGCCGATTGACGCGTCCAGCATGGCCAGCAGTGTGGTGGGCACCTGCACGAACGGAATCCTTCGTGCAAAGGTTGCGGCCACAAAGCCCGCGAGATCGCCCGTGACACCGCCGCCCAGTGCGACAATACCACTGTCGCGTCCATACCCTTGGGCCAGCATCTCATCGGTGAGACGAGCCCACGTCTCGCGCGTCTTGGACGCCTCCCCAGCCGGGAAGGTGAGTGGCGCACTCCAGCCGCTGGGCGGATCCTCGTGACAGGTCCGCTCCCGCGGCCGCCACGGCATCACGCCGCCCTTGCGCCATTCGGCGTAGAGCGCCGCCACATTGGCATCAGCGATCAGTGCAGTGCGCCGGCGCGGCAGGTGCCGGGAGACGAGTGTGGTCAGGGAATCGAGCAGTCCCGTGCCGATGTACACCGGATAGCGGCCGCCGTCATGCGCCACCTCGAGCGCCGGCGTTACCAGGTGACGTCCTCCACGCCCGCCGCCTTGTTGGCGAGCCGAGCGAGGGTGAAGAGCAGGTCGGAGAGCCGGTTGAGATAGACGATGAACAACTCGGGCACCGGTGCCTGGCCGGCCAGGTGGACCACGCTCCGTTCCGCCCGGCGGCAGACCGTGCGCGCCACGTGCAGCGCTGCCGACGCCGGTGCGCCACCCGGCAGGATGAAGGCGCGAAGCGGCGGCAGTTGTTCCGTGGCAGTGTCGACGGCTCGCTCCAGCGCAGTAATGCGTGACGCGTCGAACTCCGCCCGCGCCAGCGCCTTCTTCACTTTGTCGGGATCGGGCGTCGCGAGGTGGCCGCCGATGGAGAAGAGGTCGCGCTGGATGGCTTCCAGCAGTTCCGACTCGAACGCGGGTGCCATCGCCCGCACCACGCCGATCGCGGCGTTGAGCTCGTCCACGTCGCCATACGCCGCCACGCGCGGATGACTCTTGGGCACGCGTCCGCCGCCGAAGAGTCCGGTCTCGCCGGTGTCGCCCGTCTTGGTGTAGATCTTCACTGGCACGGCCCGTCCATTTCGGCAGCGGCCACCACCACGTTATCGGCCGGTTGCACGATGCCCCAGATCACGCTGCCATCGCTCACGTTCACCTGCTCCATCCAGAGATTGTCACGCGCAAAGCTGAAGTCGGTGACCGCCGAGAGCCGTCGCCAGAAGAGCGGCCGCCCACCGGCGAAGGGACGGATGGTTCCGCCGCGCATCCGGAGCCAGGTGGGCTGGAAGATCACCTGCCGCCAGCTGCCATCTTCATTCCAGCTCATGACACCGGCGCTGAGCAAGGTGTCGGCGCCGGATACGCGACGCTCCCGGAGCGACACTGCATAGCGCACCGTGCTGTCGGCGGCGTGATACGCGATCACGTCGGCGGCATCCACGTCCTCCAGGGTATTGACCTCCGGGGCCGCCACGATCGGGTCACCCGGATGGATGCTGGGCCATGCCACTGCCAGCAGTGAGTCCATGACGATGCGGGTGCGGCCAATCAGCTCCCGGGTGAGCGCCCGGCCGGGCGCCGGCAACGGTGTGCGCCAGAGCGAGATGCCGCGGCGCAGGCTCTCGTCCACCGAGCCGACCACCGGACCGGTGAGGACCGGCGCGTCGCGATCGAGCGGCTCCACGATGAGTTCCGCGCGGGCACCCCGCCCGCCGCAGCGGCCCGCGCGCACCGTGATGGCGGTAACCAGCACGTCGCTGCGCCCCGCGGGCGAGCCGACCCGCGCCGGCGCCGCCAGCACACCGGCATCCGCAGCGTCCTCGGGCTCGCGCAACGGCACCCGCACCACGCCGCGCGCCCGCACCCCGGACCAGAAATCCGTCGTCCGCCGGATGTTGGGCACGTAGGCCTCGACCAGCGAGCGGATGAACACGCTGTCACTGGAGATCAGGTGCACGGCGCGGTCGGTGCCCTCGCCCACGAAGCTGCCGGCGACGCGGCCCAGCGAGTCGATCCGCGCGTCGCTGGCCGTGACCATCCGGTCGATCGGTGCGGGGGCGCGCTCCCGGAATACCTCGGACAGGAAGCGCTGGGTGGCGGCGCAGGCGCCCAGCAGGGCGAGCGCTGAAAGCGGCAGCAGGAGTGACACGCGGGCGTGACTGGGCATGCGCCCCAATATACTGGCTCCGGCAGGTTATATTCGCCGCGCGCCGCCTGTCTGGCGATGGCGGCCGGAACTTCACCCAGCGGGGGTCGGTTCGAGGAGCATGCAGGACATCACGGACATAACCATCATCGGTGGCGGTCCCACCGGCCTGTTCGCTGCGTTCTACGCCGGCATGCGGGGCGCCTCGGCGCGCATCGTGGATGCGCTGCCGGCGCTGGGCGGCCAGCTGATGGCGCTCTATCCCGAGAAGCACATCTACGACGTGGCCGGCTTCCCCAAGGTGCTGGCCAAGGACCTGGTGCGCGACATGACGGCACAGGCGCTCCAGTTCGGCGCCAGCGTGCACCTCAACCAGGTGGTGACGGGACTCAACCGGGTGGAAGACCCGGCCGGTGGCATCGGACACTTCCTGCTGGAGACCGACGCCGACGTATATCCCACGCGGACGGTGCTGATCGCCGCGGGGATCGGCGCGTTCGAGCCGAGAAAGCTCCCGCTCAAGGGTGCGGAACAGTGGGAAGGGAAGGGACTGTTCGACCGGGTGCTCGATCCCTCGGCGTTCGCCGGCCAGCGCGTGGTGATCGTGGGAGGCGGTGACTCAGCCCTCGACTGGACCGTGAACCTTACCGGCCTGGCGCGGAGCGTGACGCTGGTGCATCGCCGGAACGAATTCCGCGGTCACGCCGCGACGGTCCAGCAGGTGATGGAGCATGCGAGCCGGGGCGCCTGCACCGTGTGTACCTCGAGCGAGGTCCACGCTATTCACGGCAGCGACCACATCGAGCGGGTCACGCTCATCAATTCGGTGAGCAAGGAGACCCGTGACGTCGAAGTGGACGCGCTCATTCCCCAGCTTGGCTTCCACTCCGACCTCGGCGCCATCCGTGCCTGGGGCCTCGACACGGAGAAGGCGGACATCAAGGTGGACCAGGTGATGTCCACCAACGTGCCCGGCATCTGGGCCGCGGGAGACATCACCAGTTATCCCGGCAAGCTCAAGCTGATCGCGGTGGGCGCGGGCGAGGCCTGCATCGCGGTGAATAACGCGGTGCATTACATCAATCCCAAGGCCAAGGTGAACCCGGGACATTCGTCGAACCTGGCGATTTTCGGGGAGACGCCGTAGGGGCCCGGCTTGCCGGGCCCCGCTTGCCGGGCCCGGCAAGCCCGGCCCCCACGGCGCCTTACCACGCCGCCTTCGCCATCGCTACCACCACCTGGTCAATCTTCCGGATCGTCGCACCTCCGCCCACCGACTGGTTGTTCACTTCCACCGAGAAGGTCCAGATCTTTCCGCCGCCCATGTCGATGAACCCCGACAGGGTGTTCACCCGGGAGATGCTGCCGGTCTTGGCCTGCACCCGGTCCGCCAGCGGAGTGCCCTGGAACCGCCGGAGCAGTGAGCCCTTCTTGCCGCTCTGCGGCAGGCCGGCCAGGAAGGTCTGGGCTCGCGGGTGGTTCCGGATGAAGCGGAGGATCTTGGTGAACGCGAGCGGGCTCACCAGGTTGTTGGCCGCGAGTCCCGAGCCATCCGAGAGGGAAAACGTGGTCGAGTCCACGCCCACCGAATCAATCAGGAAGCGGCGCTCAACCTTCAGGCCTTCTTCCCAGCTCCCCGACGCCCCGAACTGCTTGCCCAGCTGCTTGAGCAGCATCTCGGCGTAGAAATTCTGGCTCGTGTTCAGGATGGGGAACACCCAGTCCTTGAGCGGCCGGCTCTCCACTTCGGCGAGCGGCATGGTCTTTCGCACCAGCGCATAGGTAGTGGAGTCGGTGGTGGAGGTCGTGGCGCCGGTGACCCCGATGCCGTTCTGCTGGAGCACGCTCTTCAGCGCGTTGGCCGCAAAGAGATTGGGGTCGGGCACCGCGAAGTAGTCGGTCCCGCCCCGGCTGTCGAGCGCCACGCTCCCCTCGGCCCAGGCATCCATGGTGCCGAAGGTGCGCCACATCCGGTCGGGCACGTCGGTCGCGCCGCCGGCCGGCGCCGTCGTGGTGCGATTCTCGAAACGGAGCGCGGTGTAGGGCGGCGACACGGTGATCTGCGCCGGTGCAC
>CBINCZ010000163.1:0-5955 GCA_966249295.1 uncultured Gemmatimonadales bacterium | reverse complement strand
GCAGCCACTACCAACGACAACGACGCCACATCGATCACTAAATGCGGCTGGAGTACTAAACGGCATTGGAGGCCCGGCAGGGGCGAAATCATGTGGCGCCATGTCCCTGCCTTTGGGTGCAGTCGACGGAAATAGCGCCGACGCTGAAGCGATCGAACAATAGAATTGGGTTCGTTCCGGGTGTTATGGGTGGACGCGGAAGAAAGCTTTCGTGCTGGTTCAGATCGCGACCTGGTAGGTAGTCTCAGGCTTTGATGAAGGGGTCGGTGTACAAGAGGTGTAAATGCCGTGGCGCGTGCGGAAAGGAACTTGCTTCCCGCTGTCCGCAATTGCGGCACGAGGACGGCACGTGGAATCCGCGGCACGGTTCCTGGTACTTCTACCTGGAGCTCGATGCTGGCCTGGGTGGCAAGCGCCGTCGGATCCGCCGGGGCGGGTTCGCCACGCAAGAGGGCGCTGAGAACGCTCTTGAGGATGCACGGTGCCGGGCGTTGCGCGGCTTGGATCCCGGCGTGCGGTACACGGTCGGGCCGTACCTGGATCAGTGGTTGGCCGGCCACGGAGGTCTGCGCCGCAGTACCCGTAAATCCTATGGCGAGCACATCGAGTACTACCTCAAAGCCCACCTGGGCCATATCGAACTGGATCAGCTATGCGTTGCGCATGTGAATGAGATGTTCACCGCGATCGAGGCCGACAACGAGCGCATCTTGTGGACGGCTGGGGAACGTCGGCGGTTGCTTGTGGCTGCCCGGCAGGCATGGCGATCTGGGGACAAGGCCGCGCACAGAGCCGCTCGCGCCGAACTCGCCGGGCTTCCGCCGCACCGTCGGACGGTCGGAGCAGCGACCATGCAGCGGATCCGCGCGACGCTGCGGTCGGCTCTGGCGGACGCGGTACGGCAAGGCCTGATCACGGTGAACGTGGCGAAGCTGACCAAGCTCCAAACAGGCAAGCGCCCCAAGGCACTGGTGTGGACCGCCGAACGCGTCACCGCATGGCAGACCGCCTACGAGCGGGAACTGGCGGCAGAGCGAGAACGAGCCGGCGGCCGTAAGGTCAACGCGTTCAAGGTCTGGGTGTCGCTGCCGCGCCCTTCGCGGGTGATGGTGTGGACACCCGAACAGACCGGGATCTTCCTCGATCACGCCGCAGACCACCCTTTGTACCCGCTCTTCCACCTGATGGCCTTCCGGGGCCTGCGCCGCGGAGAGGCTTGCGGACTGGCGTGGCCGGACCTGGACTTGGCCGCGGCGTCCCTGACCGTCCGGGAGAATCGCGTGAAGATCACCTACCAGGAGATCGAGGACGGCGACCCCAAGTCCGACGCCGGCGAAGACACGATCCCGCTCGACTCCGGCACCGTCACCGTGCTCGGAACCCATCGTCGACGGCAGGACGAAGCCAGGGCCGAGTGGGGCCAGGCGTGGCAGGAGTCGGGAAAGGTGTTCACCCGGGAGGACGGCTCGGCGCTGCATCCCGATCACGTGACGGACGCGTTCGTCCAGCTCGCCTACGGTGCCGGACTACCACCCATCCGCCTGCACGACCTTCGCCATGGCGCCGCGACGCTGATGCTCGCCGGTGGCGCGGACATGAAGCTGGTTCAGGCGCTGCTGCGGCACTCCTCGCTCGCCATCACCGCCGACACTTACACCAGCGTCCTCCCAGAGGTCGCCCGCGAAGCCGCCGAAGCCGCTGCGGCACTGGTGCCAAGGAAGATCCCGACTCTGGAAGCCCGGCCTTCCGTCCTCCCCGTGTCCTCCCAAGACCAGGAGGAGTAGCCCCTTGTCGCGAGCACACGACACGTTTCCGCAGGCCGCACAGGCGAATGCGTGAGTGGGTCGCGTGGGACTCGAACCCACAACCTACGGATTAAAAGTCCGAAATTGTCGTGTCGGAACGGGTCTCACAGTGTCATTTTATGCTGAGCCGTCCGCATCTCACCCGATTTCCCTACCGTCCAATGTCACTGCATGCCGATTCGTTTCAGAACCGCCGAGCCGACAACGAGCCGCCATGGTCCGTTGGTGATTTTGTGGCTTGACCGGCACGGATGGAGTTTTCGGCAAGTGCAGGGGTGCGTGTGCTGGAAGCTGGCACCATGGCGGCTTCTCCGAGTCAGGTAGCGGGCGACGCCTGGACGGGGGTGCTCGCGGGGGATTGCACGGTGTTCCCGAATGGGTCGGTGGCGCGGATCCGGTAGGTGTGTGAGGTGCCTGGGGGGAGGCCGGTTTCCTCAACGGGATCCGAAGCCATCGGCTGTACACCGTCTACCACCTGATCGCGCTGCGCGGGCTGCGGCGCGGCGAGGCGGCCGGATTGCGGTAGTGCGAGGTCGACCTGGACGCAGGAACCGCGGTGATCTGCCGGCAGGTGCAGCGCAGGAACGGCCGGTTGACCGCGTGCGCACCCAAGACGCCGCACAGCACCCGGGTGATCGCGCTGGACCGCACCACCATCGCGGCGTTGTGCGTGCACCGCTCCCGACAGCAGGCGGAGGCGGATGCCTATGGCGAGAGGTACCGTGACAGCGGGTATGTGTTCACCAACCACATCGGTGGCCCGGTCGCCCCGGGCCGGCTCACGCACGTGTTCCAGAAGCTGATCGCCGAGCATGATGTGCCGCCTCTCCGGTTGCACGACCTGCGGCACGGCGCGGCCACGCTGGCGCTGGCGGCCGGGGTGGAGTTGACGGTGGTGCAGGAGATGCTCGGGCATTCCAGCATCGTGCTGACCGCCGACACCTACACCTCCGTGCTACCCGAGGTCGCGCACACCGCCGCGGAGAAGACCGCCGCGTACCTGCTCCGCGCGGCTGGTGTGGTGCCCGGCACCACCCGGCGCCGGGGCCGTGCTCCGGCCCGGCGTCAACGGCCAGCGGCGAGCCGTACCCGGGCGGGCCCGGTGCGGCGCCGGCCGACCACTCTGCGCCCCGAGCCGGCGTGGCCCCGCACCCGAGCGCGGCCTGCTGTCCGGGGTCGCGTCGATAACACGGCTTCTGCGGCGTAATCGAGAGCAACCGCTCCCTGTCCTTGCCCGTCGACCTGCGAAGGGACTAACCGCATACCGGAGGCGCGGCGGCTGCGAGCAGCTCGGCGCGGGAATTCGGCCTTTCCCCCGTCAGAATGGTGGAGGACGCGGGGGTGTTGGACTTGGCCTGCGTGTATGGCGGCCCCAGGGCGGCCTCATTTCGGCCCCAGGCATGATCACCGGCTGGCTGTCAGAGCCGTGTTTTCCCTGGTCAAAGCTGGTGGGTCGCGTGGGACTCGAACCCACAACCTACGGATTAAAAGCGTTCTTTCCGCCTGGAGCCCTATTCGCGTGCTGTCCCATGTCGCCACGTGCCGATCTGGTTCGGAACTGCCGAGCCGCCAACGAGCCGCCACGGGGCCAGCATGGAACGTTAGCGATTATAGGACCTCTTCGCCGGCGGCCTTGCTTGACCTACGCAAACTGAGTGTGGGATGCACGCAGGTGCAGTAGGCCGTCACCAACCACGTTGGAGGAGACTCAAGCTGTCAATGCACACAGCACCCGCCCTGCCGACGAGTTGGAAAGCCGCGTTTGCGCATTGCTCGACCGGGACAGCCACCCCGGCATGATCGGTCGCGACAGCGGTACAAGCCACCTGCACTCGACCATCGGCAACGTGTCGCCTGCCGAAACCGGCCTGGAGTCGCGCTCCTAGATGCAGAATTGGAGCTACTTCAAGTTTAGCTCGATCATCATTTGTTCCGATTCCTGCTCCTCTTCCTCTACCGGGGAGGCGGTCTCGATGTCGTCCTGGGGCAGTGCGTACTGATCGGCCAGTTTAGCCAGGTGTAGCACCAGAGGTAGACCTAGAACGTCCCGGTAGTCATCGCAGAAACGCTGCTGGTGGACAAACATGGCCCACTTTTCCGGATCGTCTTTCGGTTGCAGGCAGGCGATCGTCAGCTCGAGAAGGTCGGGGTTCCAGGCGTTCTTCGTGGGCCTGAACTCACTGCGGCCCTTCTCATTGACGTGGCGGGTGAGCTTTGCCGCTTCCACGCTTATGAGGTGAGTGCCCGCTTTGTCGGACGTGCTGTAGAAGATACGGTCGGAAGCTTCAGGTTTCCAAAGACCTTTCGCGATACCACCGCGTTGCTTGCCTTCATACTCCTCGTTGCTTAGCTCGGCGGGAGCCCACCATTGGCTGGTCTCGTCCCGGTCGCCGTCGGCGACCCGAATCACTCGCAGTTGCTTGCCGGCCAAGCTGATTCGTTGGAGCGGGCCCCGGTCGAACCCGATGCGGTCTTGGACCAAGCCCTTATTGGTGAGCCAGGGCCACCTCATGCGGATGTTCTGGGCTCTGGTCAGGACCAGGGTCGGATTGCCGCGCAGCATGCTCAGGGTCTTCTTCACGAACGCTGCGGTCGCGGCCGACTGCTGAGCCTCCGTCTTCAGGTCACCTTGGTCGATCTGGCCGGTAAGGCTGAGGAGGAGCTCGGGGTAGGGAACCCATTCAGCCATGTCCGCAGTCTTTCCCATGATGCACTTCTGGCCTGGGCGGATGAGGACGGCGATGGGGGTGAACTGCGCTTTGTTGGTCGGCCCGTCGGAGCGGCGTTTGACGAGCCAGAATGCTAGCTGGTTGAGCTGGTCTGGGATTGCTTCGCCGAGTGTGTGTAGGGGGGTGAAGCGCATTCCGGTTTGCCTCAGGCTGTCCAGCCATGCGGCGTCGGCGCGGAATATTGCATCTTGTTCTGCCTCTTCAGGGTCCTCGGCGTCATGGTCGAGGGGGCGGATGAACTGGCTGATGAGGCCTGCGTCCGCGAGACCCAGGCGGATCGCGTACTTCGGGTCGTTGCGGCGGTTGGCGTTGGCGAATTTCTCCTTGCCGTCGAGTTCGACGAGGGCGAGTTTTGCGCCCGGTGCCTTCTCTTTGAGCTTTTCCGCGAATGCTGCGACGCCGGTTCGGCGTGTGGCGATCGCTTGATCGTGCTCTCGACCTCTCGCGGGTGGTTTGTCGCTTTGGCTGAGAGGCCCGCCCAGTGCCCCGATCGGCTGGGCATAGATCTTGATGTCCAGCTCGTCTGTGCTCCACTCCCACCTTGTGGGGCCTTGCTCAAGCCGGTGAGGGGAGAGGGCGAGGCTGTCCTCGGCGGCCTGGATGATGCGGTCTCGTGTGCCGTCCGCCTGATGGAGAACAATGGCGATGAGCGGGCGTCCGTCGAGGCTATCTGCGAGGCATTGTCGTCGCCGGATGCCGTTTCGATCGTCGCGAGCCTTGTTCTCGGCGAGGATGGCGGCGAGTTCCTCCTCAGAGATTTCCTTCTTGGGCACACTCTTATGGGATTCCAGTTGCTTCTTTGCAGGTGGGGCGACCTTGCTCCGTCGGAGGGTGGGCACCGGCAGGAAGTCGGGAAGAAGGGCCTGTTCTGCCCATTCGGTCAGCCTACGGCGTTCGCTTGGCATGAGCCCGGTGCCGACGGCGTGGTATCCCATCGCTGTGTGGTGGCTGACCGCGACCGCAATGTCGTCATGCCGACCGTCGATCCAGTGATCGGCCTCTTTGACGAGCCGCTCCACGGGTGGCAACTGCTGCAATGCGGAGACTCCGACCAGCATGCCTTGCGGTCCGCCGTGCCGCCAGTTCGTTGTTCCCCGGTTCCACTCGATCATGGCGACAGAGAGCCTTGACGGGGCTGGTCCTTCGGGGATGAGTGATTCATCGGGTAGTAGGTATACCGACACGCCGTCTTCGAGGGGCATCCACACCTGCCCGCGAACGAAGCGGCGGACGCCCGTAGTGAGGTGGATTCTTGGGATCGCTGAGAAGGGCGTGGACCGGAGGCTGAGCCGGATGTAGGCGGAGTAGCGCCAGAGCTTGGTGCCGTCGCCTTTCTTGTTCGTGGATTCGTAGGTCAACGGGGGCCAGGACATCAGCTCTGCACCGCCTGCTCGGGCATCGCCGGCGACCTGCCGGAACGA
>CBINCZ010000162.1:0-5963 GCA_966249295.1 uncultured Gemmatimonadales bacterium | reverse complement strand
ATGTGCATCTGGCGCTCGCGCGCCAGGCTGCCAATGAGTCACTCGTCCTGCTCAAGAACAGCGGCCTGCTGCCGCTGAGCGACAGCACCAGGTCGGGGGCTGTCATCGGGATTGATGCAGCGGAGGCACGGTTGGGCGGGTACAGCGGGCCGGGTGTGCGAAAAGTCTCGATTCTCGATGGTATTCGCGCGGCAGTCGGCGCCGACCGGGTGAAGTTCGCGCCGGGCCCCGGCCGGGATTCAACCGCGTTCAGCATCGTGCCGGCGACTGCGCTGGGCGCCGGACTTCGGGGCGAGTATTTCTCCAACATTCAGCTCGAAGGCAGCCCGGTTCTCACGCGAGTGGACAGCACGGTGGATTTCCACTGGACACTGAGCTCGCCGGGTCGAGGCATTCCGCTCGATTGGTATTCCGCCCGCTGGACTGGGGATCTCAGGATTGGTGCGCATCGGATACGGCGGTTAGGCGTGCAAGGGAACGACGGTTACCGGCTCTACCTCGACGGCAAGCTGCTGATCGACAACTGGACGAAACGCTCCAGTGGCAGCCGCCTCGGCGGAGTAGACCTGGCTGCAGGCACGTCGCATTCGATCCGGCTGGAATACTTCGAGACCGTCGGCAACGGACTGGTTCGGCTGATCTGGGATGATGGAGCGGCCGAGCGAAAGCGCGCGGCCATTGAGGAAGCCGTCCGGGTCGCGCGTGCGAGTGACGTGGCGATTGTCGTTGCGGGCATCGAGGAGGGTGAGTTCCGCGACCGTGCCCGCCTTGGCCTGCCGGGCTATCAGGAGCAGCTCATCAGGGCCGTCGCAGCAACGGGACGGCCGGTGGTCGTCGTGCTGATCGGCGGCAGCGCAATCACGATGAGCCGCTGGCTGGATGACGCCGACGCGGTGCTGGATGCCTGGTATCCCGGGGATGAGGGCGGCTCCGCCGTTGCCGACGCTCTCTTCGGGCGCACGAACCCGGCGGGCCGGCTGCCGATCACCTTCCCGATCGAGGAAGGCCAGCTTCCGCTCACCTACTACCACGCGCCGACGGGTCGCGGTGATGACTATGTGGACCTCACGGGCCAGGCGCTCTTTCCGTTCGGATACGGGCTGAGCTACACCACGTTCGAGTATCGTGATCTGGTGATCACGCCGGATAACATTGCCCCTGACGGGACGGCGGAGGTCCGCTGCACGGTCCGCAACACCGGCAAGGTGGCCGGTGATGAAGTAGTTCAGCTTTACCTGCGTGATGAGCTTGCTTCGGTGGCCCGTCCGGTGATGCAGCTCGCGGGCTTTGCGCGGATCACGCTGTTGCCAGGCCAGGAGAAGGAAGTCCGCTTTCGAGTCAGCCGGGAGCAGCTGGCACTCTTCAATGCCTCATCAGAGTGGGTCGTGGAGCCCGGCACGTGGCAGGTGATGGTAGGCGCGTCGTCGCGGGATATCAGGTTGCGGGGGGAGATGGTGGTGAGGTAGACGGCTCGGCGGCTCGGCGGCTCGGCGGCTCGGCGACTCGGCGACTCGGCGACTCGGCGACTCGGCGACTCGGCGACTCGGCGGCTGCGAAGGTCGCCCTGCGGTGTCATTGCGAGCCGGGTCCGTGCGCAGCACGGTCCCGGCGAAGCAATCTTGCAGCCCTACAGGGAGTTCCACGGAGGCAGGCATAGTTGCGCGGAGGTCAACCCACACGCCAAGCCTCCTAACAGCCCTCATCGAGTTTCGAGGCTCTCGCGGTGTAGAAGTACTCATGGGACGAATCCATCAGCTCATGCGCCCTGCCTTCGAAGTGCCCAGACGTCATTGTAGGCCAGAGGTCTATGCTGCGGAGCACGAAGAAATTTCCCATCTCCATATGAATACGAGAATCGATTCGCGCCCACCAGCTTCCCGGATCTTGGGCGAATCGACTTGAGAGGCGCCAGGCCTCGCGTGCCACTTCAACGGCCACCGGGACGCTATCAAGTCGAATCGTGTCCACTACGATGCGTTGCGGCCTTGTGTCGGTCCATGACGAGGGCGAACGCTTCATGTCCGTCAGCTGGGCGGAGTCGGCTTTGAGGACGACCGCGTAGCAGCCCGCCAGCGCACGTAGAGTCTGCTCGCGTTCGAGCGACCGAATGTCGTCATCCGACATTGGCTCGACGGAACAGCTCACCTCATCGCTGACGGACACGATCGAGTCCCTTGCGACCGCGGCCTTGTTGCCCATGACGACGACGCGGGCTTCGGTGGACCAGAGAAACTGGTGGAGGGACCACTCCTCGGTGCCGCACAGGCCAGTTGTCTGCTGCGCGAAGTCGATTCGCACCACAACCGTATCACTGCCGGCTCGAGCGGGCATCCCGAGCCCGAGATAGCGTGCGTGTACGTCGCCCCAGCAGTTGAGCATGGCACTGGCATCGCATACACCATCGACCACCGAGTCGGCGACAAGTCGCGCGGCCCAGACTGCCGGGACCGATCCAGGCCCTTTGGGCCAGAGGATGACGGGCATCGGCCGGACGATGTAAGGGTGGAAGGGACCGGGGTCGGCGGAATAGGACCGGAGCACCGCCTCCCAGATCACCAGCGTGCTGTCGGGCACGTCTGCTACCAGCGCGCGGGAGGGCCATCCGCTGGCCCGGTTCCCGGCGCAGGCGGCCAGCAGCGAGAGTGGGACAAGACAGCTTAGAGTCATCCTGGTCATGCGATCACCTCGAGCCATCATCGTACATGGACACACCGTGGCACAGCACGCTCCACCGCCCGTCTTCTCGCATGAGATGGACCGGTGTCGTCGCGGCACCCCACGAATGCCCAGTTTCCGAATAGCGATACGTGGTGACGAGCACGAGGCCTTCGGGCAGCACCATTGGCGCTGAGACAGCGAGAAGGGTTTGTGGATCGCGTTCGGGACAGCGGCGGCTCCCAGGTCCGGCGCAGACACCGGCGAGGGAATAGCGCTCGCGTACGCGCTCGAGCCACGCCGGGTCGTGCACGGCAAGCGTGTCGTTGTACCCGAATGTGCGGTAGGGCGAGAGATAGGTGCGTTCCGCAACCGAAGGCGACCGGAAGTAATTGCTCACTGCGAACTCGTCCACAACGGCATCCAGCACGCTGTCCCGCACCGCCGCCGGCAGGGTGTCGCCCATGGCACGCAGCTCCGGGATGACGCGATCAACAGGAATCCAGTCGATACTGGCACCAGCCTCATTCCACATCCGCGTGAGCGCCCTGCTGTCCGCGCTGTCCTCGGCGGCATGGAGCGCTGGGTCAGGAACGTCCGCCTGCTGCAGCTTCGCCAGCGTACTGAACGCGGCGCTCCGCGCCTGGTTCTTGTCGCAGCGGTAGCGCACGGCGTACATGTTGGCTCTCGGCCTGGGAAAGCGGATCAGGTCGGCGAAGGTCTCCCCTCGACCATGCAGCGCGTCGCCGTGCCAGGTGCCGCGGACGATCATCCCCTGGCTGAGCATCGCCGGCCGGAGCAGCAGCAATGAATCGGGTGACGGGTTGAGCCATACCCAGGCGACGTCGTAGTCGCGCCGGGGATCGGCGCTCGGCTCATGCGCATCGGCGAAGCGGACCTCGCGCCAGCCGGTGTGACCGAGCATGGAGTCGGGAGTGGATGCGGAGCCATTAGCGAGTTGGAGCGCCCTGTTACCGGGCCAGATCGGGCCATGATCAGGCGGCGACCACCGGCCGGCTCCGAGGACGAGGCAGGTGGGCCTTGACTGGGCCGAGACCGGTGTCAAGCCCCCGGCCATCGCAAGCGCAGCCAACATCCAGCATGTCATGCTTCGCATTGGGTCTCGCGAGTGGGGACGACCGGAGATGCGTTTGCGGGGCGGAGTGACACACTGTGAGCTGAGAGCTGAGAGCTAAGAGGTACGGGTCGCGGGTCACGGGTCTCGCCCCATCGTCATTCCGGCTTTCGCGGGAAGTGACGGAAGGAAGGGGCTCGAAGCTCACAGCTCACAGCCCACAGCTCTCAGCTCTCAGCTCTCAGCCTCTCCACAATCACCCCCCACACCCTCCGGTCATTCATCATGAACGTGTGCCCCACCGGCAGTACGATGACCTCGTCGCCCAGTTGAAGACGGGTTTCCTCGACTGCCACCACCCAGTCATTCGGCACGTCGCCGAAGGGACTCCATCGACCGCGCGCGCCGGCCGAGCCGGCGATGATGGTGTATGGAACAGCGGGCTTGGGAAGGTGCAGCAGAAAATCGGGCTGCGCCAGCAGCTGGCCGCTCTCGCCGCAGAGCAGCCGATAGGGCCAGAACCGTCGCAGCCGCTCGGCCAGTCTCGGCGGCTGGTTGGGCGTGCCCAGCATGATAAGGTGCTGAGGCGCGGGCGTGATACCATCGAGCGCGGCACGGAGCACCAGCCCGCCCAGCGAATGCCCGATCACGGCATAAGGTTCACGCCGGGCGGCAATCGCCTCGAGGCGGCGATGTGTACGGGCCACAATGCGCTCGAACACTTCGGTGGCAGCAACGTAGCCGACCTGCTCAGTCGTGTGGCCGGATCGCCGAAGAAACGAAGCGAGTCGGACGAGCGACAGCTTCGTCCGGCCCATGCCGTGGACGAGCAGCAGATGCATTGCGCTATGCGCTGAGCGCTAAGCGCTTAGCGCTGAGCGCCAAAGGCCACATCCGCTTCCCGCTGCACCGTCGCGAGCTGGCGCTTGAACTCGTCCGCCTCATGACCCCTGCCGTCCGCCTCCAGTGCGGCGACCACACCGGCGAGTGACCAGCCATTGGCCGGGAAGTGGGCCAGGTCCTCCCGGAAGGCCTGCTCGGCGCCTCGCGGATTACCAGCTGCGAGCAGGGCGTGGCCCAGCGTCTGACGGGCCGGAATGGACCATTCCGGGGGCTCGCCATAGGTGAGCGCCGCTTCCTTCTCCACCGCCCGACGCAGCAGCCGCTCCGCTTCAGCATGATCGCCGCGCGCCGAGGCCAGAGTGCCGCGCAGCACATGCTCGGCGACCTGCAGTACCGCGGGTGATTCGTTGAACTCGAGTCGGAGCCCGATCACCCGGGGATCGGCAGAGAGCGCGGCGAGCGCCGCCAGCTCCCGATCAGCGTCGTCGAGCCGGCCCGTAGCGATGAACGCCCGGCCTCGGGCGTAGTGCCAGATCCCGCGCGCATGCAGCAGCGAGTCCGCGGGAGCTGGCGCCGCGAGAATCGAATTCCACTCGCCGAACCGCACCTGCATCTGCAGGATCCGGGTCAGGTGATGCTGAAGGAAGCCCATGCCCGGCGCGCCGAGCAGCTCGTGCGGCAGTACGGCGGCAAGCGACTCCGCGGCAGCGAGGGCTTGCGCACGTCGGCCCGCCATGGCGGCGGCAAACGCAAGGAAGTCGTAATTGTGCGGGTAGTAGCCGGCGGTGTAGATCCCGACATCAGGGCGCTGGTCGCGGATGTAGGACTGGTCCGCGTGCACGGCATGCTCGTTGGCGCGGATGGCATCGAGATACCGCCCGACCCGGATGTAGATGTGCCCCGGCATGTGCACCAGATGGCCCGCACCCGGCATCAGGGCCGCCAGCCGCTCGGCGCAGGGCACGGCGCGCTCGGGATGCGCAGCCTCCACGGCGTGAATGTAGAAATGACAGGCGCCCGGGTGTTTCGGATTCGCCGCGATTACCCTCTCGAGCCTTTCGAGGGCTTCAGCCATGCCGGGCTGCAGCGTGCCCTCGGGCGTCCAGTAGTTCCATGGACGCAGGTCCATCGCCGCCTCCGACGCAAGCACGGCGATGTCGTGATCATCCTTGAACTGTCGCGCCGCGTTCGCCATCGCACTCGCGTAGGCAGAATCGAGCTCGGCGCGCTCGACTGGTGGAACCTGCGTGTAGCGTCGCGAGAGCGCCGAGATCAGCGCGCGTTCTGGAGCGGCCGCGTTGTTGAGTCTGGTACTGGCGCGGGTGACGGCGGCCCATGCCGCCGCGCCCGACGCGGAGTCCATGGGCGCATTGATGTTCGGGCCCCATGC
>CBINCZ010000161.1:0-5970 GCA_966249295.1 uncultured Gemmatimonadales bacterium | reverse complement strand
GGCTCCGGCTCAACGCCGGCCCGCTGCAGGAGGCAGCCGCCTGGCTGGAGCACTATCGGAAGTTCTGGAATGAGAGGTTGTATGCTCTCGAAACCTATCTGGCGAGGCAGAACGACAAGTAGCGCTGCAATCATCCCGATGCGGCTGGACCCCGCGATGGCTCACACGAAAACACGAGAGCACGAAATGGGGCGTGAGTCATGGGTCGTGGGTTGTGGTGGTTCGCGTGTCGGGTCCCGACTCCCGCGTCCACTTTCGTGTCTTCGTGTTTTCGTGTGAGGCTTTGCGGAGTCTCGTCCTGGCGTGGTGATCTGGAGGAAGAGTGATGACAGTGGGTGACAAGGCAGGTCCCGTGCTGGTGATCCGTCGGGAAATAGCCGCGCCACGTGAGCGCGTGTTCAATGCCTGGCTCGATTCCGAGGCCATGGCGCACTGGATGCGTGCGGACACGTTCGATGATTCCATCGTGACGGTAGACGCGCGGGTGGGTGGCGGGTTCCGGGTCGTGATGATGCCGAAGGACCGGGAGCCGGTGGAGCACTGGGGCGAGTATCTCCGGATCGAGCCGCCGACGCTGCTTTCATTTACCTGGATCTCGAAGAACACCGACCAGTGGCCCAGCGAGGTGACGATCGAGTTTCACGAACAGGGCGACGGGACCGAGCTGGTGCTGACGCATCGCGGGTTGCCGGAGCGGGCAGTCAACGGGCATCGGCAGGGATGGACGGAGCTTCTGGGGATGCTGGAGCACCGGCTGGCGCCGAACGGGTAACCGGGTCGCGCTCGGGTGGGGCAACGGCTAGCCTTTGCCCCTCCCGCGCGACAAGCATCGTTGTCCACGACCCACGACCCACGACCCACGACCCACGACCCACGACGCGTGACTCTCGACTCTCGACCCTCGACTACTTTACCCCATGCTCACATCCCATCCCGCTCCCAACGAAGCCCCCGACTACTACTTCCGGTACATCGGCCAGGTACCGACTGGCGTTGATATTCGCCGAGTACTGGAGACCCAGCTGGATGAAACGCTGGAGCTGTTGAAGCGTATTCCGGAAGGGAAGTCCCGCCATCGCTATGCACCGGGCAAGTGGAGCATCCGCGAGGTGATGGGCCACGTGAACGACTGCGAACGGCTGTTCATGTTCCGGGCGATGTGGTTTGCACGCGGGTTCGAGAGCCCCTTGCCGAGTTTTGACCAGGATGCCGCCATGGCAGCGGCGCGGTTTGACGAGATCCCGCTGTCAGCGCATGCCGAGGAGTTCCGTGCGTTGCGCGAGAGCACGGTGCGGTTCTTCAATGGACTCCCTGAAGACGCCTGGGCCAGGCGCGGCACCGCGAGCGATTCGTCATTTACCGTGCGGGCGCTGGCGTACATCACGGCGGGACACGTGACGCATCATGCGGGGATCGTGAGGGAGCGGTATCTGTGAGACGGCTGGACGGCTGGACGGCTGGACGGCTGGACGGTTAGACGGCGGGTGTCATTGCGAGCATCCCGAAGGGATGCGAAGCAATCTTGCAGCCCGACCGTGATCTCACGGGCGGAGCTCCGCCGGGACTCCGATCTCGGGCTGCAAGGTTGCTTCGCCGGAACCGTGCTGGCGCACGGACCCGGCTCGCAATGACACGCCAGTGGTGGCTCCATGCGGCCCTAGCCCCTAGCCCCTTGTCGACGACCTTCCGCTCCTGGCGACGAGCACTCCCCCTCCTCCTCCTCATCTACGGCCTCTGGTGCCTCGCCACCTGGGACCGCTGGCACCTTCCCGATTTCATCAACCTGCCGATCCATGAGACGGGGCACCTGGTGTTTGCCTGGGGTGGTGAGGTGATCACCGCGTTGGGCGGGACGCTGTTCCAGCTGATCGTTCCGCTGATGTTCGTGATCTACTTCTGGCGACGGGGCGACCGCTACTCGGCGAGCGTGCCGCTCTGGTGGATGGGACAGAACTGCTTCAACATCGCCCGCTACGTGGCCGACGCCCGCACGATGGACCTGCCGCTCGTCGGCGGCGGCGAGCACGACTGGAATTACCTGCTCACGGTGTGGGGCGCACTACCCCGCGACGCCCAGATCGCCCATGATATCCGGTTCATCGGGGCGATTGTCATGGCCACCGCAGTCTGGGTTGGATGGAAGAATGCGGAGCGGTCGACGGTCGACGGTCAGCTGACGACGGAAACTCCCTGATCGGGCTCGCAAGGTTGCTTCGCCCGCCTTCGGGCGACGCAAGCGTCGCCCCTGCGGCGGGCTCGCAATGACAAACGGGCGGCAGGCTCACGCGGCCAGCAGCCAGCAGCCAGCGACCCTACTTGACTCCCCCCATCAACCCCTTCACCGGCCTGATCATCACGAACGCCACCAGCGACGCGGCGAGGCAGACGGCAGCGATCACGCCGAAGAGCTGGGGCAGCGGCGCGGAGGATATGAACCCGGCGGCGTAGCCGGCCGCCTTGTTGCCCAGCGCGTCAGCCAGGAACCAGACACCGAGCATGGAGCCCACGATCTTGACGGGCGAGAGCTTGGTGAACACCGAGAGCCCCACCGGCGAGATGCAGAGCTCCCCCAGCTCCTGAATGAAATAGCAGCCGATGAGCCAGAAGGGGCTCACCCGGAGCGCCGGCGCGGCCTCGAGGTGGAATGCCGGAATCAGGAGGAAGAGAAACGACGCGCCGATGAAGAAGAGCCCGAACGCAAACTTGGCCGGCGTGGACGGCTCGCGATGACCCAGCGCGGTCCAGAGCCAGGCAAAGATGGGTGAGAGGATGATGACGAAGATGGCCTGGATGGTGAGGAACCAGCTGGTGGGGAAGCTGAACCCCATGAACGACGTTTCGGTGTAGCGATCGGCAAAGAGATTCAGGGTGGATCCTGCCTGCTCGTACGCACCCCAGAACACTGCGGCAAACACGAAGAACACCGCCATGGCGCCGAGGCGCTTCCATTCGGTGGAGGTGAAGCCGAGGAAAGACGGCTCGGCGGCTGGATGGCTGGACGGCTGGTTTTCGCGGAACGAGTTCGTCTCCCTGCGCTGTCGTGCGAGCCGGTCCACCGCAGGCTGCAGGTGCTTCCTTCCTGCGACGTATTGGATGACGCCAAGTCCCATGCCGACGCCGGCGCAGGCAAAGCCGAGGTGCCAGTCCACCCGCTGGGCGAGATAGCCGGCGATGAACGGGCCTAGTGCCGCGCCCAGGTTGATCCCCATGTAGAAGAGGGAGAAACCGGCGTCGCGACGAGTGTCGTCCGTCTCGTAGAGCGACCCCACGATCCCGCTCACGTTGGGCTTGAGCAGGCCGGTGCCGATCACGATCAGTGCGAGGCCGGCGTAGAAGGCGGGCAACGGATGGAACGCCAAGGTGAAGTGCCCCAGCATGATGATGATCCCGCCGTACAGCACGCTCTTGTACTGACCCAGCCACCGGTCGGCGATGATGCCACCGATGATGGCCGCGGCCCACACGCTCGAGGTGTAGGTGCCATAGACCGAGCCCGCGTGGCGGTCGTCGAACTTGAGCACGTGCACCATGTAGAGAATGAGGAAGGCGCGCATGCCGTAGTAGCTGAAGCGCTCCCACATCTCGGTGAAGAAGAGGGTGGAGAGGCCGCGGGGATGGCCGAAGAAAGACGCGGGACTCGAGACTCGGGACATGGGGCTAGGGGTTAGGGGATAGGGGCTAGGGGCCAGGGGCTAGGGACGAGCGCTCAGCGCTCAGCGCATAGCGCACAGCGCATAGCGCGCACAGCCATCACCACCGCCACCACATACAGCCACCACGCCAGATCCGGCTGGAAGGCGGCGATGACATGCCAGGCGGGGACGAACAGCACCAGCCATGCAACCACAAGCGGCACGATGAGCCAGGCGACCGTGGCGAGGAGCGAGCGCCGAGAATGCCGGCGGGTCCGGAGCAGGACCACGGCCAGCAAGATAGTGAGCCCGAGCAGCAGCAGGTTGAGCAGCAGGGTCAGGCGCTCATGACCCGGGCCCGTGTCGGGGAGCGGTTCACCCTTTGCCATGTTGAGGATCACGTGCGCCATGGCGCGCACGGTGGAACCGTCGAGCGCCGATGCACCGTGGGGGGACGAGAAGGTATCGAGCGCATTCACAACGTTGGCGGCGACATAGACGCCGGTGCGCGTTGCCGGGTCGAAGAAGATGGAAGACTGGAAATTGACGGTGCCGCCATCGATGTTGAGCAGGTGGTGCCCGTTGCTTCGCACCGATTCCCAGCCCATGCCATAGCCTGGCGGCGGTGTCTCCACGTGCATGGCCGCCATGCCTGCCGGCGTGAGAACGGTGCTGACCCCGTAACGTCCGTCACTCATCTGGGCCATGACGTAGTGGGCCATGTCCTCGGTGCTGGCGATGATGTATCCCGCAGGTAACTCGCCCCGATTGAACGGGAAGGTCGCGGCGACGGGGATGCCGAACCACCACCGATGGCCTGTTGCCATGCCATGTCGTATCGCGTCGTCCTGGGAGATGAAGCTGTTGCGCATGTCGAGTGGCGCGAAGATGTGCTGCTGGACGTATTCCTCATAGGACTGGCCCGACACCACCTGGATCAGCAGGCCCAGGGTTTCGTAGCCGGCATTGGAGTACACAAAGCCCTCGCCCACGGGCCGGCTCAGCTCCTTCGTCCTGAGCAGACGTACGTTCCGCTCGATGGTGCCGTGGTCTTCGTCGGTGACCAGCTGGGTCTGGTAGAGCTGGGGCAGGCCGCTGGTCATGGTGAGCAGTTGTCGCACCGTGATGCTCGCCGATGCCGCCGAGTCGGCCACGGCGAACCAGGGGATGTAGTGTTGTACCGGGGTGTCGAGCTCGACCTTGCCGGCCTCGACCAGCTGCATCGTGGCCAGCGCGGTAAATGACTTTGTAATGGACCCGATCATGAACGGCGTCGCCGGTGTTACCGCTCGTCCCTCGCCGTCGGCTTTGCCGTAGCCCTTGAGGTAGACGATGCTGTCGCCCTGAACGATCGCGAGCCCCAGCCCCGGGATGTGGGACGAGCGCATTTTATCCTGGACGTATTGATCGATCGCCGAGAGGTCCATCGTGCCGGATGGGGTGGGGATGGGAGATCGGCAGGCGGCCAGTGCCAGGAGAAAGATGGACAGGCGGACAGGCGGACAGGCGGGCAGGCGGCGCAGCGGGGACATGGTTAATAGTAGCTGAGAGCTGAGAGCTGAGAGCTAAGAGCAGGGCGAGCAAGGCGAGCGGGGCGAGCAGGGCGACTTTCGCCGAGCCGCCGAGCTGCCGAGCCGGTCGATTCCGCGGGCACTCACTCGTCGTTGGGGCAGGAAGCAGCCTGACCTCCATCCTGCACAATTACGCTGGGGCATCACATGCGACTCGACATCTATCTCAACTATCCGGGAAACTGCGAGGAGCGTTCCGCTTCTATGAGCAGCACCTGGGCGGGCATATCCTTAATATTGCCAGGCACGGCGAACAGCCCGGCCAGGGCAATCTTCCGGCTGACTGGACTGGCAAGGTTCTTCAC
The DNA here is from genome assembly GCA_966249295.1 of uncultured Gemmatimonadales bacterium. Lineage (GTDB taxonomy): Bacteria > Gemmatimonadota > Gemmatimonadetes > Gemmatimonadales > GWC2-71-9 > CAMLHP01. Next base: position 462 of record CBINCZ010000161.1, on the reverse strand, counting down.
GCCCGGATCGAGCTTGCCAACGCGGTGCTCATGGGTGCGGACATTCCGGGGGCCGAGCCCATGCGGAGTGCCTACCTGACGCTGACGGTCGACTCAGTGGAAGACGCAGAGCATCTCTATGCCCTGCTCGGCGAGGGCGGGCAGATCTTCATGAAGATGGAAGAGACCTTTTTCGCCGCCCGGTTCGCGATGCTCCGGGACCGGTTCGGGACGTCGTGGATGATTTTGTGTGAGCGATGAGCTGCGAGCTGTGAGCTGAGAGCTGCGATCTGCGGGCAGGAACCTGTCTGTCAGTCATTCCCGCGCAAGCGGGAATCCATGAGGGGCAGGCCATGGCACTTCACTCGGTCCGACGCGCGCTGCGGAATGAAGTACTCCGTGTGAGCCCTCATGGATTCCCGCTTGCGCGGGAATGACGAACTTTCGCTGAGCCGCCTGTCCGTCTTTCCGTCTGTCCGTCTG